>QHVD01000344.1 GCA_003222235.1 Gemmatimonadota bacterium
TAAGCGACCATCGCGCTACGCATTCGCCGGCTCCTCCATCATGGCAGGTTCGACCACGAGACCTTCGAGTGCCGCTTCCGTGTCTGGACGGTGCTCGGCCGCGATGAGCGAGTAGAACACCGGAACGACGAACAACGTGAACAGCGTCCCCACCGTCATGCCCGCCACCAGCACGGTGCCGATGCTGTTGCGCGCCGCCGATCCCGGTCCGGTCGCGAACACGAGCGGGAGATGCCCGAACACCGTGGCCGCCGACGTCATCAGCACGGGCCGGAGCCGCGTGAGCGACGCTGCGCGCAACGCCGCCGCCTTCGCCACGCCCTGTGATTGGAGCGTGTTGGCGAACTGCACGATCAGGATGCCGTTCTTCGCGATCAGTCCCACCAGCGTGATCAGCCCCACCTGGGAGTAGATGTTGATGGTGGTGAGATCGAGGAAGCTGAACACCAGCGCCCCGGAGATCGCGAGCGGCACCGAGCCGACCAGCACAATGAGCGGGTCTCGGAAGCTCTTGAACTGCGCGGCGAGCACCAGGTAGATGAGCACCACGGCGAACCCAAGCGTCACGGTGAGCGCCGCCCCTTCGAGGCGGATCTGGCGCGATTCGCCGGCGTAGTCGAGCCCGACGCCCGGGCCGGCCGCGCCCGCCGCGGCGTTTTCCAGGACCCGTAGGCCTTCTTCCTTGGTGACGCCGGGTTTGACGCCGCCGAAAATCCGGACCGCGTTGCGCTGCTGGAAGCGATTGAGGGTGCGCGGCGCGGTGCTCGACTCGATGTGCGTGAAGGTCGAGACCGGCACCAGCCGGCCACTGGGCGTCTTGATCTTGAGGTCGAGCAGCGGCCCCACCGTGGTCCGGCGCTCGTCGCCGATCTGCGGGATGACCTTGTAGCTGCGGTCGAAATAGTTGAACCGGTTGACGTACCCGCCGCCCAGCAGGGTGCCGAGCTCCCGGCCGACGCCGGCCAGGTCGAGCCCCAGGTCGGCGACCTGATCGCGGTCGATCACGACCCGCGCCTCGGGCAGATCGATCTTCAAGTCGGTGTCGACATACAGGAACTTGCCGCTCTGCCAGCCGGCGCCCATCACGGCTCCCACCGTCTGGAGCATCTGCTCGGGTGGAATGTCGCTTGCCAGCACCAGCTCCACGTCGTACTGGCCGGGCGAAGGCAGCGGTGGGTCGAGGCGGGGAAAGACCTGAACTCCCGGTACCTGCGACACCGCGGCGTAGACGGGGCCGTACATCTGCTCGGTGGTCCGTTTCCGTTCCTTCCAGTTCTTCGCGACCATCCCGCCAAACCCGCCCCACGACGCCGTAAGCGACCACATGAACTTTGCCTCGGGGAAGGCGGTGATCGCCTTCACCACCTGGAGCGACGCCCGGTTGGTCGCTTCGAGGGAAGCGTCGGGCGAGGCCTGCATGAACAGGCTGATGTGGCTCTGGTCTTCGATCGGGGCCAGCTCGCGCCGCGAGTTCTGGTACAGGGGCCACGCCGCCAGCATGACCAGCACGGCGGCCGCGACGATCGCCCAGCGCATTTCCAGGGCGCCATCGAGCAGCCGCTCGTACCGCCGGCGGACCGAGTCGAAGCCACGGTGCACCAACCTCGACAGCCGGCCCTCCCGGCCCTGTTCGTTGACGAAGCGGGAGCTCATCACCGGCGACAGCGTGACCGCCACGATGCCCGATACCACCACCGCGGCGGCGAGCGTGATCGCGAACTCCAGGAACAGCGAGCCCGTAAGCCCGCCCTGGAACCCGATCGGGGTGTACACCGCGGCGAGGGTGATCGTCATCGCGATGATGGGCCCGACCAGCTCCCGAGCGCCGACGAGCGCCGCCTGGATCCGCGTCTTGCCCTCGCGCACGTGGCGCTCGACGTTTTCGACCACGACGATCGCATCGTCCACCACCAACCCCACCGACAGCACGATCGCGAGGATCGTGAGGAGGTTGAGGCTGAAGCCGAAGGCGTACATCACGACCGCCGCCCCGACCAGCGAGACGGGCATCGCTACCAGCGGCACCAGCGCGGTCCGCACCGATCCCATGAACAGGAACACCACGATGCCGACAATGAGGATGGTCTCGACCAGTGTCTTGGAGATCTCGTGCAGCGCGTCGGTCATGAAGACCGTCGCGTCGTACGCCAGCTGCATGTCGATGTCCTTCGGCAGGGTCGGCCGGATCCGAGCCATCTCGGCGTGGAGTCGGTTGGCCACCTCGATCTCGTTGCTGCCCACGAGCGGCCAGACTCGAGGTAGACGGCCTCCTTGTCGCTGAACTTGGTGATGAAGTCGGCCTCCTCGGCGCCCAGCTCCACCTGGGCCACGTCGGAGGGCCGCACGATCGCCCCGTTGCGCTCCGCCACGACGAGGTTCTTGAATTCCTCGGGCGTGCGCAGGTCGGTGTTGGCGAGCAGGTTGACCTGCACCAGGTCGCCCTTGGTCTGGCCCACGTCGGCGAGATAGTTGTTGCGCTGCAGCGCCGCGTGCACGTCGCCGGGGGCGAGGTTGAGCGCGGCCAGGCGGTCGGGGTCGATCCAGATCCGCATGGCGATGGGACGGCCGCCGACCACGTCCACCCGCTGCACTCCGGCCAGTGTCGAGAGCTGGGGCTGCATGTTCCGGGTGAGCCAGTCGGTGAGCGCCGGAATGTCGCGCTCGGAGGACGTAAAGCTCAGATAGAACGACGCGTAGGGCCGGTCCGCCCGCTGCACCTCCACCACCGGCGGCTCGGCCTCGGCGGGCAGCTCGGAGCGAACCTGCTGCAGCCGGGCGGTGACCTCCGCCAGCGCCGCCGTGCTGTTGTGGTTCAGTTTCAGGTGCACCGTGATGGTGCTGACCCCGGCGCGGCTGGTGGATTCGACGTAATCGACGCCACTGATGGCGGACACGGCGCGCTCGATCGGTGTCGTGAGAAAGCCGCGGACGGTCTCGGCGCTGGCGCCGTAGTACACCGTCGTGATCAGCACCGAGGAGCTTTCGATCTTGGGATACTGCTGCACCGGCAGCGTCGTGAGCGCCCGCCATCCGACGAGCACGATCACGAGGTTCACCACCACCGCGAGGACGGGATGCTTGATGAAGGTATCGGTAATCGAGCGCATGGACGGTTTCCGACTAGCGAGATGAATCGCCCGCGACCAGCACAGCCTCGCGGAGCTTGAATGACCCCGAGGTGGCGACCTGCTGGCCGGGGGTCAGGCCGCTCAGGATGAAGACCTCGTCCTCGAGCACCGGTCCGCTCCGCACCGCCTGCACGTGTGCGCGGCTCCGGCCTGCCGAGTCGGCCGCGATCACGAAGACGTGATCGCCGCCGGGTCCCTTGCGAAGCGCGCTCACCGGAATCGAGACGACCGTCGTCGCGGGTCCGACGGGGACCTCGACCCGCACCGAGGCGCCGGGCGCAGGGGCGTGGTTCTGGATGCGGGCCCGCACCAGGGCGTTCCGCGTGGTGGGATCGATCCGCGCATCGACGGCGACGATCCGGGCCGTCATCGGATGAGGGTCGTCTGCGGCGAACACGGCGACGGGCTGGCCCTGGTGGAGCTCGGCCGCCACCGCCTGGGCAACCGTGAAGTCGACGTTGGCCGCGGCATCGATCCCCTGGAGGGTGGTGAGCTCGGTGCCTTCGTTCAGGTACTGGCCGGGATGCACGTCCGAGAGACCCACTCGGGCCCGAAATGGGGCGCGGATCGTTTTCTTTGCGATGATGGCGCGGGTGCGCGCGATCTGCGCCAGCGCGACGTCACGCGCTGCGCGAGCCTGGTCCACCTCTTCCTGGGAAGTGGCGTGGGCCTCGCGCAGGCGCTCCAGCCGAGTGAGCGTCGTTTCCGCCAGGTCGGCCTGCGCAGTCTGTGCCGCCAGATCCGCCTCCTCCACGGAGACGTCCAGAGCGACGAGCACCGTACCCGCCTCGACTACTTGTCCCGGGGCGAGCATCACTTGGCGGACCGTGCCCGCAAGCTCGTTGCGCAAGGTGATCGAGGTGAGCGCGAGGATCGTTCCGACCGACGTCGTCGTGGGGCGATACTGGCGCTCCCTGGCCACGGCGGTGGTCACCGATTCGATGGGCTCAGGCTGCCTCGCGGCCGCCGCATCGGCCTTCCGGATGGAGGTGCGTTTCCACGCCGCGAGGCCGCCGCCGGTGATGCCGAGCGCCAGCAGCAGCACGACTGATCCGGTCCAGCCGCGATTGCCCACGAAGAGAGAACGGCGCATACGGGTTGGTCTCCTTCCGTCTGGAAAAGGTCGAGCGCGCTACCCTGGTAATGGTCGAACGGCAGAGCGGAGAATCGACGGGCCCGCCGGGTGGTGCAGTGTCAGAACAGTTGAACAACAGAAGCCCCAAAAAAGGTCCCGCCTCCTGTTCACCTCCACCGGCTGAACCGTTTTTCTGAAACCCCTGGCGGAGCAAGGGGGCACACGCGATACTACGTACACGCAAGGCCTCGATTCGTCGGCTAATGGTGTCGAGGGGAGGAGGTGTGTATGCCAGACGACGTGCATGCGGAGCTCGAGAGACTTCAGCGAGAGAACGAGGAGCTCCGCGCCAGGGCTGGGAAGGGCACGTTTCTCAAGGTCGCGAAGAGTGGGGGAGTGTCCGTCTATGGACTGGGGCGCTACCCCGTGACGCTCTATCAGGAGCAGTGGCTCAGGCTGCTCACGATGGCGGATGACATCAAGCAGTTCATTCAGGAACACGCCGGCGAACTCAAGAAGAAGGGCGAGAAGTAGACGACGCATCCCGCCGTTGCATTTCCCTTTCGCTGAACGCGGTGTACTGTAGGGATCGGTCGTGTCCAACGTCTCCGCTACATGAGCCTCCTCGACGCCAACCGGCACCTCCGGCCCGGTCGAGCCCGCGTGAAGCTGCCGATCCTCGTGTACCACAAGATCGACCGCATCCCGCCCGGGTCGCGCTATCCTCGGAACTATGTCACCCCCGAGCAGTTCGACGCGCAGCTCGCCTTTCTCCAGCGCGCCGGCTATCGGAGCGTGTCGTTCGCCGACTATCTCGCTCACCGCGACGGCGGTGCTCGGCTGCCGCGGCGACCCATCATCATCACGTTCGACGACGGCTACCGGAGCAACCGCACGATCGCTCAGCCGATACTCGAGAAACACGGCTGCACGGCCACGATCTTCCTCGTGGCCGGGTACGTCGGCAAGACGAACGCGTGGGATCCCGACGAGCTGCAGGAGCCGTTGCTGGACGCGGGCGAGGTCCGCGCCATGCAGGCGGCCGGGATCGAGTTCGGCTCACATACCTGCACCCATGCGCCGCTCACGCGACTCGCGCCGGCGGACGCTCTCGCCGAGCTGCAGTCGTCGCGCGAGCAGTTGGGCGCGCTGCTCGGCCGCCCGATCACCGTGCTCGGTTATCCGTACGGGGATTACAACCGGGAGACCCTGCGCCTCGCGCGCGACGCCGGGTACCAGGCCGCCGTAGTGGTGCGCCGCCGCATGAACACCCACGCCACCGATCTGCTCGAGCTGCGGCGCATCCCGGTCACCTGCCTCACCTCGCCCGGGCGCTTCGCCTGGGACCTGTTCCGGCTGCGCTGGTTTCACGGCTCGTGAGTGTCGGCGCCGATCACGCCGCCCGCCCGCGCGCGAACACGCCTAGCTCAGGCCGTGGAGCTCGGCTACGTAGATGTCGCTTTGCCGGTCGTTGATGGTGAAATAGAAGGCGCGGCCATCGGTCGCCCAGTCGAAGCGGTAGGAAGGCTTTGCCGCGTCGTCAAACCGCACCAGCAGGCGGAGCCGGCCGCCTGCCGCGGGGAGCGCCCAGAAGGACGCCCGCCCCTCGCGGTTAACTGCCTTGAAGTAGATCGTCCGGCCGTCCGGTGACCACTGCGGGTCCACCGGCTCCGGGCCGTTGATGGAGTCCGGAAGCGGATATGCGAGCCGAGGCGCACCTCCCGTGGCCGGAATGAGCCAGATCCCTTCAGTCCAGGCGCTGAGCAAGGTTTGCCCGTCCGGCGACCAGTAACCCCTTCTTAGGTGATTCCAGAGCCGTTGGGGCGGCCCCCAGCGGCCGCTCTGATCCTTTGTGATCGCGTACAGCCCGTCCCGCGTGCCGGTTCCGCTCTGGATGTACGACAAGGACCGCCCGTCTGGCGACCACATCGCGTTCCGCTCCTCCCCGGGATCGTCCGTCACGCGCTGCTCTTCGCCGCCCTCGGCCGGCATCACGAAGATGTCTCGGGTGCCGAAGCGCAGCGAATGAAACGCCACCCAGCGGCCGTCGCGGGAGACGTTGGGGGAGAAGTCATCGGCGGGGTTTGTGGTCAGCTGCTGCGGCTCCCCGCCGCCTGGCGGCATCCGGTAGATGTCCGCGTTCCCGGAGCGATCGGAGTCGTAGTAGAGCCACCGCGCGTCCGGCGAGAGCGCCATCGACTCCACGGTCTGGTTGCCCGTCGTGACCTGGGCGGCGCGGTCCGCCGAGACCGGCCGGTCGGTGGGGATCGGGATTGCCCACACGTTCGCGCGCGAGGTGTAGACCGAGTACGCAAGCCGCGTCCCTTCGGCGGAGAGGCTGATCGAGTGCGCGTTCAGTCCCGTCGTGAGCCGCGAAGGTTTTGCGGCGGGGACGCCTGAGCTGGCGAGGCGGACGGCGTAGACGTCCCGCGTCCCCTCGCGGTCGGACACGAAGAGAATGTGGCGACCGTCGGGGAGCCATACCGGGCTCACGTTCAGCGCCGCGTTGCCGGTGACTGGCACCGGCGTCCCTCCCACGGCCGGAACCAGGACGATGGCGCTCGGCCCCTTGTTGCCGAATCCCGCCACGCCGACGGCGAATGGGTCGTTGCCCGAGACGAGCGCGAGCCACCGCCCGTCGGGCGACCAGGCGAGCGAGTGGGGGTCGGACACCAGTGCGACGAAGCGGGAGGGCCCGCCATCGGGAGGCGTCACATAGATCGATTCGGACCGTTCGGGGATGCCGAATCGCCGAGGCGAGCGAACGGAGGCGACCTGGCGGCCGTCCGGGGACCACGCAGCGCAGCACGCCCCGTGAGCCATCATCCGAGGCGCCCCGCCGAGGGCGGGCATGACGAACAGGTCTCCGTCCGCCTCGAACAGGATTCGCGTACCGTCCGGTGACCAGACGGGGCGACGCTGGGGCGGGCCTGAGTCCGCGGTGAGGGCGACGGGCCGGCCTCCCGGCTGGCGGAGGTAAATCCGCGTGGTGCTCAGCGGTCCGGCGGCGTACGCCACGAACTTCCCGTCGGGAGAGATCGCCGGCTCAATCTCGAGCCCGGGCTCGGAGGTGAGCTGCTTGACTTGGCCGAGGGTCAAGACCGCCGACCTCGGACGGGCGAGTAGTAGCGTGACGGTAGCGACGACCACGAGGCCCGCCGTACCGAGCGCCGCTTTGAGCCATCGAGACACGGTCGTTACCGCGGCGGCGGGCTCGGTACCCGTCGGGGTGATTCCCCCGCTCGGCGTCGCCATCGCCTCGAGCTGGTGTAGCAACTCCTCCGCGCTTTGCCAACGGTCGGCGGGCGACTTCTCGAGACACCGCATCACGAGCGCCGCCAGCGCCGCCGGCACGGCGGCCCGGCGTTTCGTCACCGGCTCCGGCGCCTCGGTCACCTGCGCGGCCAGCACGTGCTGAGGCGTGGGCCCCGTGAAGGGCGGTCGGCCGGTCAGCATCTCGTACCCGAGAATGCCGACCGCGTAGATGTCACAGCGGTGGTCGGTGTGGGGATCCGCCGCCGCCTGCTCCGGCGCCATGTAGGCGGGCGTGCCCAAGGCCATGCCGGCCGACGTGAGTGACGACCTGCCCGGCGGCTCGCTCAGGGCCTTCGCCACGCCGAAGTCGGTCACCACTGCGTGGTGGTTCGCGACCAGCACGTTGTCCGGCTTGATGTCCCGGTGCACGACGCCGTGCGCGTGCGCGTAGGCGAGGGCATCGGTCACGTCACGCAGCAGGCGGACGGTCTCGCGGATCGGGAGCTCTCCCTCCCGGGCGAGCTTCGCGCGGAGCGATTCGCCGTCGATCAGCGGCATCGTGTAGTACACGAGGTCGTTCGCACCGCCGGCGGCCAGGAGCGGGACGATGTGGGGATGCTGCAGCGAGGCAGCCAGCTGGCTTTCGCGGCGGAAGCGCTCGGCGTTTACGCCGGCCGCCATCTCCGGGGGCAGGACCTTCACCACCACCGGCCGCCCCAGCGCACGCTCCTGTGCGAGGAAGACGCGACTCATCCCGCCGCCGCCGAGCTCCTTGTCGATGTGGTAGGCGTCGCCGAGGACACTCTGCAGGCGAGCTTGGAGATCGATCACACTGCGACTCGGAGTCGTGGGACAACTCCATCATAGAGGGCAGGGTCAGGCACGGCCAGAGGGCCGAGCGTCGCAGTTCCGCCCGTGCCGCAAACGCACTAGAGCCGCAGCGTTCGAAGGTGCGATCTCAGGTGACGGGCTCTGAGGCGGGTTAACGGTGAAGAAGCCCGATGCTCGGCCGATGGGACGCGGCTCGCCCTGCCGTGACGCGGGACCGATCGCGGGACTTGGAGCGAAGGAGTTGCACGAATAAGTTCGAGTCGGACCGGATGCGCTTCGCCTGGGACCTGTTCTGGCTGCGCTGGTTTTACGGCGCGTGAACGTGGCGCTGCTGTCGTCCGCCCGCGCCTGGCGCGGCTCCGGGACGAGCCTGGCCAACGTGGCGCGGGGCCTCGCGGCGCATGGCCACAACGTCCACATCCTCGCAACCGCGCCCGCGGTCACGGCGGGATTCGCCGCGCAGGGCCTTCGGGCGCGCGAGCTGTCGATCCGGGACACGGGGCTCCGCGAGGCGCGGGTGCTCGCGCGCGCACTCGGCGGGTTGGGAATCGAGGTCCTTCTCGCCGAGAAGCCGCGCGACCTCCGCCTGGGCGCGCTGGCGTCCCTGGCGCGCCGTCTGGCACTGGTGTACCGGCACAACGTGGGCGGGGCGGCCCCGCCGCGCGATCCGATCGTCCGGCTCGCCTACCGCCGCGTGCGCATGACGGTTTTTCTCACCCACACCGCGGAAGCGCAGGCCGGCGAGATCGCGCGCTTCATGCTCCGGCCGCCCCGGCGGGTGATCTACGAGGGCGTGGACGTTGCGCGGTTTCGGCCGGACCGGGACGCGGCCGCCGCGTTCCGCCGGCGCCACGGCCTGGGCGAGCGCCCGTTCGTTCTTGCCGTGGGCGCGCTGGAGCGGGAGAAGCGCTACGACTGGCTGTGCGGCGCGCTGGCCGGGCTGGGGTCCGTCGCTCCGCCGCTCGTCGCGTGCGGCGCAGGCGGGGCCGCCGGGCAAATCCGCGATCAGGCGGCCGCGCTCCGCATCGACGTGCGGCTTCTGGGATTTCTTTCGCCCGAAGAGCTGGTCGGCGCCTACAACGCCGCCGCCTGCCTGGTCCACGCCTGCGCGGTCGAAACCTTCGGGCTCGCCATCGCGGAAGCGATGGCCTGCGGCCGGGCGGTGATCGCGGCCGCCGCGGGCGGGGGAGGCGCGCTCCCCGAGGTGCTGGGAGACGCAGGCGTGCTCACGCCCGCCGACGACCCCGGCGCGTTCGCCACGGCGCTCGCCCACCTGCTCGCGGACCCGGAACGCGGCCACGCGCTCGGGATCGCGGCCCGCCAGCGTGCCGTGAGGCTCTTCTCTCTCGAGCGCATGGGCCGGGAGTACGCCGAGGCGATCGAGGCCTGCGCGTGACTACCCGGCCACGGCCGGTGCCCCGCTGAGGCCTTCCGCCTCCATGTGCGAAACGATCACGCCTTCGCCGATGGCGACACCCGCGCCGGCGAGCGCGCCCTGCTCCCCGCCGAAGTAGGCCTCTTCGCCGTGCTCGCTCAGGTCGAGGCCGCTGAGCTGTTCGCGCACCCCCGCCTTGGCGCCGAGCGTGGCGTTCACGACGACCATGATGATCGCCGTCCCGACCGCGGCGAGCGCGGCCGCCGCCAGCACCGCGACGAGCTGCACGCCCATCTGCGCGAAGTTGCCGGCCAGCCAGCCGTCCCCGCCGGCCGGGTTGACGAGCTTGGTCGCGAACACACCGGTCAGCATCGCCCCGGCCACCCCGGCGAGCCCGTGGCAGGAGAACACGTCGAGCGAGTCGTCGAGGCGCGTTTTGGAGCGGATCTGGATCGCCGCGTAGCTCACGAGGGCGGACAGCGCCCCGACGGCGAGCGACGCCGGCGCGGTGATGTACCCCGCCGCGGGCGTGATGCCGACGAGCCCGACGACCAGCCCCGTCGCCGCGCCCACCGCGGTGACTTTCCCCGTGCGGAACAGATCCAGGCATGCCCACACCACGAGCGCGGTCGCCGCCGCGGTATTGGTGTTGGTGAACGCCGCCGCAGCGAGGCCGTTCGCAGCGAGAGCGGAGCCTGCGTTGAACCCGAACCAGCCGAACCACAACAGGCCGGCGCCGAGCAGCACCAGGGGCACGTTGTGCGGGACGATTGCCGTGCGCTTGAAGTCCCGCCTTGGCCCGAGCATGCGCGCAGCGACCAGCGCCGAGACCCCCGCGCTGATGTGCACCACCGTGCCGCCGGCGAAGTCGAGCGCGCCCAGCTTCTGCAGCCAGCCCCCCGCACCCCACACCCAGTGGGCCAGCGGGTCGTACACGAACGTGGCCCACAGAATGAGGAACGCGACGTAGGCGCGGAACCGCATCCGCTCGACGATCGCCCCCGAGATCAGCGCCGGGGTGATGATCGCGAACATCAACTGGAACATCGCGTGCGCCTGCAGCGGGATCGTGGCGGCGTAGGCAGGGTCGGGGTCGAGGCCCACGCCCTTGAAGCCCAGCCAGGCGAGCCCGCCCCAGAACGGTGTGCCGTGCCCGAATGCGATGGAGTAGCCGAACAGCACCCACTGCACGCTGATCAGCCCCAGCGCAACGACGCTCATCATCATCGTGTTGAGCGCGTTCTTCGGCCGCACCAGGCCGCCGTAGAAGAACGCCAGCCCCACCGTCATGACCATCACGAGGGCCGTGGACGCGAGCACCCAGGCGGTGTCGCCCGCTGAGATGGCGGCGGCGTCCACCGCAAGCAGCGGCAACGTCATGGCTTCTCCTCCCCGGCAACCGCGCCCGCGTGCTGGGCGCTCTGGAGCGCCGCACGCTGCACCTGGTCCGCGTTCACGGCGGTGAGCGCCGCGTTATCCAGCTCGCCCGTGCGAATGCGAACCACGCGCTCGATCGGTTGGACGAAGATCTTCCCGTCGCCGACTTCACCGGTGCGCGCCGACGAGAGGATGGCCTTGATGCACGGCTCGACGAACGGCTCCGAGCAGACCATCTCGATCTTCACCTTCTCGTGGAACTCCATGACGACCGTGGTGCCGCGATACTGCCCCACGATCTCCTGCTCGCCGCCGTGACCGCTGACGCGGCTCAGCGTGATCCCGGTGACGCCGGCCTGGAACAGTGCTGCCTTGACTTCAGGGAGCCGTTCGGGCCGTACGATGGTAGTGATGAGTTTCATGGCGTGAAGCTAGCAAACCTCGATGGCGGTGTCAAACGAATCATGCAGTTTTTGCACATTCTGGAGTTCAGTTCGCAGGAGAAGCATCACGCGTGCCGGGGGTTCGTGCCAGAAATGCCGCATCCTGAGCACAATTTGTGGGAAATT
>QHVD01000590.1 GCA_003222235.1 Gemmatimonadota bacterium
CAAGGCCAAAAAATTTCAATACCCATTCAAGACGAATGGGGTAGTTCTTCTCCGTTACCGTGGTGTCCATCGCCCGCGTGCGCTTTCGATTGTGACCGTCCGATACTGCCAGTGGACGAGCTCCTCTTCAATCGCCTCGACCACGAAGTGCATAACCGCGATGTCGTGGGTCACGCAGTGCAGCTTCAGGCGACGGTGAAGCTCCTTCGGGATGCGGGTCGCCAACTGCGTCCAGGGTTCGTCGGTCTTCGCCATCTATGCCGCCTTCTTCTTCGATCCAGGCGCCGGTCTCAGACTGCGAGGGGACTACGAGAAGAGTCAGTCGGGCGCACGAGCCGAAGGCGGTCGGTTACGGAGGCCGGCGAGCCTTTACCAGAACCACCGGCTCACGAAGGGGCTCAAGCTCAAACGTGAAGCGATCTTCGAGGCGCCCGTCAGCGAAGCGGCAGGTTACCTCCTCGGGGCTCACCACGCGGATCACGATTGCTCGGTTGCTCGTCAGGCGCTCGACCACGATCTCCCCGCGTTGCGGCATAGTCACCTCCAACGGCTCGGGCGGTCTGCGCCACCGCGTGCCGTGGCGCCCCACGGAAGGGAGGGCATCGGGATGAGACGGCACGGAGCGTCTACGCCTTACGCTGCCTTGGGTGCGTGTGGCTCCTGGTAGCGCTGACTGCCTCGGAGCGACGGCGGCCATTTCCAGGTCTGGCGCGCCGTGTCGAGGAGCGAGCGGCCGATGGCCACGGCAGCGCCCAACGCGACGTACCCGGTGATCACAGGCACCGCGACGACCGCGCCGGCGAGCCGCGAGATCAGCCGCAAGCCCTCGCTTGCAACGTCATTCGCGTTCATGGGGGCCTCCGTACGCTGTCTTGGAGCGAGGGTCCCCTACCACGAAGGCCAATCGCCGGGCAATGAGGGTCCACTGCGCGCCGGAGTCGTGCCGCCCGCTGCGTTGAACTCTCCGATCATGAGGCGCGAGACCGTGCGACGCTGGCCGGGGGCGTTCAGTGACCGAGGCCGCCGGGCCCTGACGGGCTCAAGAACGAAGACATGACGAACGACACGAGGGAAGCAAGCGGTGACAGCGCCTGCTCAAGTTCGAAGGTGAAACGCTCCTCAAACCGGCCGTCCCCGAAGCGGCAGGTTACTTCCTCGGGGCTCAGTACACGGATCACCATCGCCCGGTTGCCGGTCAGGCGTTCGACCACGATCTCCCCGCGTTGCGGCATGGACACCTCCATCGGCTCCTTGAGTAGGGGATGCGAAGAGAAGGCACGGTCACTGTTCTTCGTGCGGGCGTAACAGACGACGCCATCGTCACCCTTCGCGTCACCGTAGTAGCCGGCGGCGGGAACGCTGGGACGGCCGCGTCTCCTACGCAGCTTTGAGCGGCTCTCGTGCTCTCGGCTTCGCTGCGAGCAGCTTGCGCCCTACGTCGAGGAGCGCCGGCCGACGAGCACAGTAGCCCCGAGCAGGACGAATCCGGCAACGACGGGCACCGAGATCGCTACGCCGGTAAGCCGCGAGCCGAGGCGCACGCCTTCACGACCAACATCACTCACGGTCATGGCGGCCTCTGACGACACCGCCGCGTGACTAGGCGAGGCGGGACTCGCGAAGTTCCTTGAGTTGAAAAGCGGTGTTCGGGTACGCGGCGGCCGGGCGCGGGGACGTGGACGCCACACGATCTCCGGTCGCGGACAGGTCGGGCGCGGTACTCGGCCAATGGGGCCGTTCTTCGAGCAGCTTCGCCGGCTCGTGCAGCAGGAGATTCAGCGCCAGCTTAGGTTCCCGACGTAGCCCATCTCGACCTCGGCAGCGGGGGGCGCAGGGAGATGAGAAGGAGACGGCGGGTCACGCGGACCCGCCGTCCTCGCCACCGCTACCACCCCCAGGAGGACGGTGGCGCACCACGCGAGGTTTACAAGCTAAGCTAGTCTACCCCGGAACTGTCAGACCATCGCCTTGAGCGCCTGGAGCGGACGTACCCGCACCACGTTCCGCGCCGGCTTCGCCTTGAAGATCGTCGGCTCCTTGGTGAAGGGGTTGATCCCCTGGCGCTCCTTGGTGGCCGGCTTCCGCTTCACCGTGATGCGCATCAAGCCGGGCACCTTGAAAACGCCCGAGCCACTCTTGGAGAGGTCGGCTTTGATGATCGAGCCCATCACGTGGAACGCGGCGGCAACATCGCGACGGTGAATACCGACGTGCTGGGCGATGGTGCCAAAGACCGCGCTCTTGCTGCGCGGCTCGGCCGAGACGCCGACCTTCACCGGTTTGGTGAGATCGAGCTTCGAGGCGGCTCGGATGGACCCCGGCTTCCCGTTCTTCCCCATTCCACACTCTCCTCCCCCTCTGTGGGGTCGCGTGTCTT
>QHVD01000345.1 GCA_003222235.1 Gemmatimonadota bacterium
CTTGGAGAAGGACTTCTCGCCGACTTTGGCGGGAGACCGCCTGGCGGAAGACCGTGCTCAGATCGTGCGCTGGCTCCGGGAGGTGCCCGAGCGGATTCGCGCCGCCGCACCGCTGCCCGTGCGGCTCGCGCTCAAGTTGATGAACGCGCGGTTCGATGACGACTTTCAACTGGAGATGATCCAGGCAGCGCGGGGAGCCGATGCGCTCGTGTGCTTCAACCGCCTGTTCGACGAGCAACGCGGCGTCGCCTACGGGGGGTGGGACTTGAGCGACAGGAACCTGCGAGTGCTCGGGACCCCGGGCTTGCGCCCGGGGTTAGTTGGCACCGGCAACATCTGCTCCGGTCGCATGATCATGGACTACGCGCGGCGCGGCTGCGAGAGCATCCAGCTCCATACGTTCCTTCAGCTCCCGCTCTCCGAGTACCCCGCCACGCACGGCTCGCGCGCGCAGCGGGCCTTGCACGCGCTCGTGTTTCACCCCCAGGACGGGCTGGTGGCGGTGCTGCTCGAGCTCGAGGCGCTGGGCCGGCTCGAGCGGCGGGGCGGGGAGCTGCATTTCCTCGATCTCGCTGCGGATGCGCATCGCTCGGGCTGAGCTGTACGAGCTCACGCTCCCCTTCGTCGAGCCGTTCATCATCTCGGGCGGCCGCGTCGGCGCGCGCAACTCCATCATCGTCGTGCTGGACGACGGCGAAGGCCACGTCGGCTACGGCGAGTCGCCGCCGTTCGAGCTGCCGTTCTACTCCGAGGAGACGCTGGCGAGCGCCCGCGACCTGATTCAGCGCGTCCTGGTCCCGCGGATCCTGGGGCGGGAGTTCGACTCCCCCGAGGCCGTGGACGCCGCCCTGCGCGACGCCATCCGCGGCAATGCCTTCGCGCGCGCCGGGGTCGAGACCGCCGCCTGGGATCTCGACGCGCACTGTCGCGGCGTCGGGCTCCCACAGCTCCTCGCCACGCGCCTCGAGGTCGAGCCGGCGGGCAGCGTTGCGTGCGGCGTGGCCCTCGGGATCCCCGAAGACCGGACGCCCGGCACACTCAGCCACCGCGTGTCCACGGCGCTCGAGCACGGGTATCGGCGCGTGAAGATCAAGGTGATGCCGGGTTGGGACGAGGTCGCCGTGCAAGCGGCGCGGCAGGGGATGGCGCACGCCGACGTCCCTCTCACGGTGGACGCCAACGGCGCCTACGCCTGGCCCGAGCATGAGCGCGCGCTCCGCGCCCTCGACGACGCCGGCCTGCTCTACATCGAGCAGCCCCTCGACCCGGACGAGCTCGTCGGTCACGTGCGGCTCGCCCAGACGCTGAAAACGCCGGTCTGTCTCGACGAGACGCTGCGCAGCGCGGCGCTGGCGCGGCAGGTGGTCGCGCTGGACGGTCCCAAGATCTGGAACATCAAGGTGCACCGCGTCGGTGGCCTGGCCGAAGTGTGCCGCATCTGCCGGATCGCCGCGGCATCCGGAATCAAGCTCTGGGCCGGGACCATGCCCGAGTCGGGGATCGGCTCCCAGGCGGCGCTCGCGGTCGCGAGCTTGCCGCTGTGCAGCTATCCCTCGGATCTGGAGCCCAGTTCCCGCTGGTACGGTCGCAACGTCGACGTCATCAAGCTGACGATGAGTAAAGACGGCCACATGCCGGTGCCGGGCGTGTCGATCGCTCGACTGCTGGACGTGGGCCGGTTCAGGGCGGCGGCGAGCCCGGTTCGCGCTTGACGGACGCCTGCTAGCCGTCTAGACGTCTAGACGGCTAGACGTCTAGCCTTTCAGCCCTCGGAGACTTTGCGATGCTAGCCCTGCGTCGTTTCGTATCGCCCCTGTTGCTCGCCGCCGTCCCGCACATCGCCTCCAGCCAGCAGTACGACCCGGCTCTGTACGCCGCCCTCCGCTGGCGGCTGATCGGGCCGTTTCGCGGCGGCCGCACCGTGGCGGCCGCCGGGGTGCCGGGTCAACCGAGCGTGTTCTACATCGGCGTGAACGACGGCGGCGTCTGGAAGACGACCGATTACGGGCGAACGTGGGTCCCCATCTTCGACGATCAGCCGACCGGCTCGATCGGCGCGCTCGCCGTCGCGCCGTCCGACCCGAAAGTCCTCTACGTCGGCAGCGGCGAGGGGCTGCAGCGCCCCGACCTCTCGGTGGGCGACGGCATGTACAGGTCGAGCGACGGCGGGAACACTTGGCGGCACTTGGGGCTCGCCGGCGGGCAACAGATTCCCGCCATCCTGGTCGATCCGCGCGACCCGAACCGCGTGTTCGTCGCTGTGCTCGGGCATCCGTACGGCCCGAACGAGGAGCGCGGCGTGTTCCGCTCGACCGACGGCGGGGCGACGTGGCAGAAGGTGCTCTACAAGGACGAGAGTGTCGGCGGCGTGGACGTCGTGTTCGACCCGGCGAATCCGCAGACGGTATTCGCCGTGCTGTGGGCCGCGCGTCAGGCGCCCTGGGAGATCGGCAGCTCGTGGACCCTGTCCGCCGGCAACGGCCTGTACAAGTCCACGGACGGCGGCGCCACGTGGCGGGCCGTCACAACGGGCCTTCCCAGCGCTCAGGACGGGCTCGGCCGGATCGGTCTCGGCGTTTCGCCGAGTGAGCCCGCGCGGATGTACGCGGTGGTGGGGGCGGCGAAGGGCGGGGGACTGTATCGGTCGGATGACGGCGGCGAGCGCTGGCGGCTCGTCAACGCCGACCCGCGCCTGTGGGGCCGCGACGGGGACTTCAACGAGGTGAAGGTGGACCCGAAGAACGCCGACGTCGTCTACGTCGCCAACGTGGTGACCTGGAAGTCCGCGGACGGCGGCAGGACGTTCGTCGGCTGGCGCGGCGCCCCAGGCGGCGACGACTACCATCGGCTATGGATCAACCCCGACGACCCCAGGATCATCCTGCTCGCCGGCGACCAGGGCGCCGTGGTCACCGTGAACGGCGGTGAGACGTGGAGCTCCTGGTACAACCAGCCCACGGCGCAGTTCTATCACGTCAGCACCGACAACGGTTTCCCGTACCGGGTGTACGGCGGCCAGCAGGAGAGCGGGTCGGCGGGCATTGCGAGTCGGGGCAACGACGGGCAGATCACGTTCCGCGAATGGCACCCGGTCGGCGCCGAGGAGTACGGCTACGTCGCGCCCGACCCGCTGCACCCGAACGTCGTCTACGGCGGCAAGGTGGCGCGCTTCGACTGGAGCACGGGCGAGGTGCAGGAGGTGTCACCCGAGCCCGTGCGGGCGGGGAAGTACCGCTGGGTCCGGACCATGCCGCTCCTGTTCTCGCCGCTGGACCCGCATGTCCTGTATCTCGGCGCGAACGTGCTGTTCCGGACGGTGAACGGCGGCCGGAGCTGGCAGACGATCAGCCCCGATCTCACGCGCCCGACGTACGATGTGCCTGCGAACCTGGGGGCGTTCGCGCCGCTCGACCCCGAAGCGGGCAAGCACCGCGGGGTGATTTACACGATCGCGCCGTCGTTCCTGCGGCAGAACCTCATCTGGGCCGGCACCGACGACGGCCTGATCCACGTCACGCACGACGGCGGCAGGACCTGGCGCGACGTGACGCCGCCCGTGCTCACGCCCTGGAGCAAGGTCTCGCTGATGGAGGCCTCCCACTTCGACACGCTCGAGGCATTTGCGGCGGTGAATCGCTTCCGGCTCGACGACCTGCACCCGCACATCCACCGCACCAGGGACGGCGGTAAGACGTGGACGGAAAGGGTCGAGGGGATCCCCGAGAACGAGGTGGTCAACGCCGTGCGCGAGGACCCCGCTCGACGCTCGCTCCTCTTCGCCGGGACGGAGCGGGGCGTCCACGTGTCGTTCGACGACGGTGACCACTGGCAGTCGCTGCGCCTCAACCTCCCGGCGACCTCGGTCCGTGACCTCGTGGTGCACGACAGCGACCTGGTCGTCGCCACTCATGGACGCTCCTTCTGGATCCTCGACGACATCACCCCCCTGCGCCAGATCGCCGCGGCCGCTCGGGGCGGCGGCGTCTATCTGTACCGCCCGGCGGTCGCCGTGCGGGTGCGGTGGAACGAGAACACGGACACGCCCCTCCCGCCCGACGAGCCGGCGGGCAAGAACCCGCCCGACGGCGCCGTGCTCGACTACTACTTGCCGCGCGCCGCGACGGGGGGGGGATCAGTGACGCTCGAGATCGTCGATCGCGCGGGGAAGCTGGTGCGCCGCTTCTCGAGCGCCGACGCCCCCGAGCCGGCGGACACGGACGCGAATATCCCGCTCTACTGGATCCGATCCCCCCAGACGCTCTCCACCGCCCCGGGGATGCACCGCTTCGTGTGGGACCTCCATTATCCGGCGCCGCCGGTGCTACGCCACGAGTACCCGATTTCCGCGATCTACCGGGACACGCCGCGCGAGCCACGCGGCCCATGGGTGATCCCGGGGCAATACACCATCCGCCTCGTCGTCGCTCGGGACACGACCACGCAGCTGCTCGCCGTCCGCATGGATCCGCGCCTGCACCTGCCGCCGGGCGTGCCGGAGCAACAGCTCGCCCTGGCGCTGCGCCTGGTCGACGCGCTGCGCCGCGATTCCGCGGCCCTGGCCGAGGTGCGCTCCCTGCGCACCCGGCTCGGCAGCCTGCGGGACCGCGCCGGCCAGGGCCCGCTTGCGGCGGTCATCGACTCGCTCGACGCCCGGGCGGCCGCGCTCGAGGCGGGCCCGCCCGCTCGGGAGAATCTGAGCCGCCTGAACGGTGAGCTCGTGGGTCTGTACGGGCTCGTGGAAGGGGTGGATGCGGCGCCCACGACGCAGGTGGTGGCCGCGGTCGGCGAGCTCGAGCGGGCCCTCGCCACCCAGCTCGAGAGCTGGCGCGCGCTTCGGGAACGCGTTTTACAATTACAGCCATGATCCCCCTCGACCACCAGCCGGCCGGCTACTGGGCGACCAACCTGTACAAGGACCCTCGCAAGCGGCCCAAGGCCGAAGCCCCGCTGAAGGACCTGCCGCCGCGCGCGGCGCAACGCTTCAAGAAGGCACGCCTGGGTGTCCGCGGCCTACAGCACGTCACCGAGCAGGTGGTGTTCCTGGGCACGGCCTGGAAGTGGGTGTGGATGTACGAGGTAGGCGGGCGCAAGCTCGGCTATCTGCATCCCATGGAGCGGAGCGTCAGCGCGACGTTCGTGTTGACCGAGGCGGAGGAGCGTGAGCTGGCGATGACGAACGGCCTGGCGAAAGAGCTGCGGGAGGCGATGCGTGCGGGTCCGGTGTCGGGCGGCGTGCGCTGGTGCTGGATGGAGCTGCCGGACCTCGGTGCGGCGGACGCGTTCGTCCACATCGTGCGGTTGAAGCATCATTTCCTGGCGCGGCCGGAATAGAGCGGTGCCCTTGTGCGCCGTTCACCGGCAGCGGTACATTGCGGCGCCCGCAAGTCGTTCCACACACAAACGATACATTCGCCATCGAGCGCTATTGATGACGAAGGGGAGTGGTAGGGTCGCGGCCGGGATCGGCGTCGCTTTGGCAATCGCTTTTCCCGCTGCGGCGCAAACCGGTCAGCCCGCGTCAGCCAAGAACGCTCCCGTCATCAGCGACACGGGACACCTGAATGGTCCCCGCCAGCCGATCTTCTTCCGGCACGACGTCCACGCCGGGCAGTACCGGATTCCGTGCCTCTACTGTCATGCGACGGTCACGGTCTCGAGTGAGCCCGGCATTCCCTCGGTGCAGACCTGCTTCGGGTGCCATCAGCTCATCGGGGGCGGGAAGCGGCCGCTTGGCGGCGCCGCGAGCGCCGCCGTGGATTCCGCCGCCCGCGCCTCCGAAGCGGCCGAGGTCCGCAAGGTGCAGGGCGCGTGGATCGGCAAGAAGCCCCCGGAATGGGTCCGCGTGCACGCGGTCCCGGGCTTCGTGCACTTCCCACATATGCGCCACATCAAGGCCCTCGGCGCGGAGAGCTGCTCCACCTGTCACGGGGACGTGCAGGCGATGCCGCAGGTGTACCAGGTCTCGACGCTCCGGATGGGGTGGTGCGTCAACTGCCACGTGCAGCGCCAGGTGAGCCGCGACTGCACGCTGTGCCACTACTGAGAGGTGGGCCGATGGATCGCCGACGCTTCCTCAAGGTGTTGGGCGCCACGGGCGGCGGCGCGGCCGCACTCTCGGCGTGCGGCATCGGGCCCGAGCCGACCGAGCATCTCATTCCTTACCTGGTTCAGCCCGAGGAGCAGGTTCCGGGCATCCCGACCTGGTACGCCACCACGTGCCGCGAGTGCGCCGCCGGGTGCGGGCTGCACGCCAAGGTGCGCGAGGGACGCGTGATCAAGCTCGAGGGGAATCCCGAGTCCCCGCTCAACCAGGGACGGCTCTGCTCCCGCGGTCAGGCGGCGCTCCAGGGGCTCTACAACCCCGACCGCGTCACGGACCCGATGGCGCGCGGCGCCGACGGCCGGTGGCAGACGCTCACGTGGGACGAGGCGATCGCGCGGCTCGGCGCCAAGGTGAAGGAGGCGCGTGGCACCGGAGCCGTCTTCGTCACGGGGCTCGAGACCGGCTCGTTCGGAGAGCTGGTCGGGAGCTGGATGAAGGAAGCGGGCGG
>QHVD01000346.1 GCA_003222235.1 Gemmatimonadota bacterium
TTCGACGGGCCCCTGTTCCGGGAGGCGCTGGCATATCCCGAGGCGGTGGTGCGCCGCCAGGCCGCGCTCGCTCTGGGGCGGATCGGGGATCCCGCGGCCGTGGACCTGCTGGTCGCGGCCCTCCCCGACTCGGAAGCGGCGGTGCGGGCCGCGGCGGCGTTCGCACTCGGCCTCGTCAAGGACGCGCGCGCCGTCGAGCCGCTGCTTGCCCTCGTCCGCGCCGTCCCCCCCGCCGAGCAGGGCCCGCCGCAGGCGGAGGCGGTCACCGCCCTGGCGAAGATCGGCGGCGACGCGGGAGCGCGTGCCCTGCGCCTCCTCCTCGGCAGCGGGACCAGTCCGGGCGTGCCAACGTCGGTTGCACAAACCAGCGCCCTGCTCGAAGCATGGCGCCTCGGCGCGCAGGCGGCGCCCGTCCCGGCGCTCCTCGGCTACGCCCAGGACCCCGACGTCACCGCCCGCTGGCACGCGCTCTACTCGCTCGGCCGGCTGCGCGTGGCCAGTGGTGTGCCGGCACTGTTGCGCGGGCTCCAGGACCAGGCCTCGCTCGTCCGCGCGATTGCCCTGCGGGGTGTGACGCGCGCTCTCACCGACAGCGCGAACTTCAGCCCGCGGGACGCGGCTGCGGCCATCCGGCCGCTCCTCACGGACGGGGAGTCGCAGGTCCGGATCAATGCGCTGCGCGCGCTCGCGACGTTTCGGGACACGGCGCTCGCGGGCGTTGCGCTCCCGCTCCTCAACGACGCCGACCTGAACGTGGTGGTGCAGGCGGAGACGACGCTCGGTGTGCTGGGCGGGAACGGGGCGGTGGAGGCGCTGCGCGGCCGGCTCGCGAGCGCGGTGTTCGCGGTGCGGCGTCAGGCGATGATCGCGCTGGCGCAGGCGGACAGCGCAGCCGGCGCCGCAGCCGCCGTGCCGCTCCTGACCGACGGCGACTGGCGCTGGCGCAGCGTCGCCGCGGAGGTGTTCGGCGCGGCGCGGGACCGGAGCCAGCTCGCGGCGCAGCTCGCCGAGCCCGATGGACGCGTCGTGGCGCAGGCGCTCCAGGCGCTCGCCCGCGTTGTTCCCGAGAGCGACACCGGCCTCGCCCCGCGCGCCCGCGAGCTGCTGGCGCATGAAGACCCGGCCGTGCGGAGCGTGGCAGCCGACCTGCTGGCGCGCCATCCATCCGTCGCCGACATAGACCGGCTGGTGCAGGCCTACCGCCGCGCGGCGGGCGACCCGTTCGACGACGCCCGGCTGTCGGCGGTGGCCGCTCTCGCCGCGATCGCGCGCTCGAGCAACGAGGCGCGCCTCGCCGTCGCGACCAGGTTCGTGTCGGCCGTGCCCAAGGCGGACGATTATCTGGTTCGCCGCCTCGCGCAGGAGCGGTTTCCCGATGCCGCCGAGGCTTGGGGCCCCGCGGCGCCGATTGCTACGGGTCGCACGGCGGAGGACTACCGCGACGTCGTGCGGCGCCTGGTCCTCCATTCCCCCGGCGCGGGAGGCGACTCTCTCGCGCGGGTGACGATCGAGACCGACCGTGGAACCATGGTCGTCCAGCTCTTCCCCGCCGAGGCCCCGCTCACGGTGGCCGCCTTTCTGTCGCTCGTGGATCGGCGCTACTTTGACGGATCACGCTGGCATCGGGTCGTTCCCAACTTCGTCGCCCAGGACGGCGATCCCCGCGGTGACGGGTGGGGCGGGCCCGGGTTCGTGCTGCGCGACGAGCTGAACCCGGTGCGCTACGACGTGGGTACCATGGGGATGGCTCTCTCCGGGCCCGACACGGGCGGCAGCCAGTTCTTCATCACCCACTCGGCCCAGCCGCATCTCGACGGTGCATATGCGGCGTTCGGCCGTGTGGTCCGGGGGCTCGACGTGCTCGCCGCTATCACGCAGGGAGACCGGATCCGGAGCATCCATCGCTGACATCATGCCGCGCATCCGACCTCACCCACTCAAGCCTGCGCTCGGCGCTGCGGTCCTGCTCACGCTGCTTTCCCGCGCGGGGGCCGCCCAGTTCGGCTACTTCGGCCAGAACAAGATCCAGTATCGCGGCTTCGACTGGCACGTGCTGCGCGGCGAGCACGTGGACCTGTACTACTATCCGGAAGAGCAGGAGCTCGGTCGCGTCGCGCTCGCCTTCGCCGAGGAGAGCTACCGGGTCCTGGAGCGGCGCTTCAACCACCATCCCACGCGGCGCATCCCGCTCATCATCTATGCGTCGCACACCGATTTCGAGCAGACCAACGTCTTGCCGTTCGTGCCTCCGGAGGGGCTGCTCGGCGTCACGGAGTTCCTGAAGCAGCGCGTCGCGCTGCCGTTCACGGGCAGTTACGCCGAGTTCCGCCACACCCTGCGGCACGAGCTGGTGCACGTGTTTCAGCTCAGCCTGACGAGCCAGGTGTTCGAGCGCTACCCGCGCGTGCGCCACGCGGACCTGCCGCTGTGGTGGACGGAAGGCCTGGCGGAGTTCTTCTCGGGCGTCGAGGACACGCGCGACGCGATGGTCCTGCGCGATCTCACGGTCTCGGGCCGGCTCCCCTCGCTTCGCGACCTCGCCTATGCCTCGGGCGGGGTCATCTACCCCTTGGGTCGGGCGATCCACGGCTATCTCGCCGCCGTCTACGGCGACTGGCGCATCGACGAGATGTACCGGGACCTGTGGAAGTACGGGACGTTCGAGGAGGAGGTGCAGGCCGTCTACGGCCGGACGCTCGGCCAGCTCTCGGACGAATGGCAGTATTGGGAGCGGCGGCGCTACTACCCGGCGGTGGCCGGCGCGGAGCCCCTCGCCATCGCGGCGCGGCTCGTCACGCGTCAGGCCATCAAGCCCACCGTGTACGGCTCGCCCGGCGCGCCCGCAGGCGTGCTCTACTTCTCGCCATTCACCGGGTACACGAACATCTACAGCCGGCCGCTGGCGGGCGGCCGGCCCCGCGCCGTCGTGAAGGGCGAGCGCACGGCGCAGTTCGAGTCGTTCCACCTCTTCGCGTCGCGGCTGGACGTCTCGCCGCGCGGCGTCGTGGCGTTCTCGAGCAAGTACCTCGAGCGCGACGCGCTGTTCTTCTGGAGCCTCGAGCAGGGGAAGGTCGTGGGTCGCTACGAGTTCCCCGAGCTCGTCAACATCCTGTCGCCCGCCTGGGCGCCGGACGGGCAGAGCGTGGTGTTCTCCGGGCTCGCGGTCTCGGGGTACTCCGACCTCTACCGCCTGTGGCTCGCAGAGGGGGAGGGCCGGCTGGAGCGGCTCACGTCGGACCGCTACCAGGACCTCGACCCGACGCTCTCCCCGGACGGCCGGACCGTCGTGTTCTCGTCCGACCGCACCCCCTTCGGGCTTGACGGCGCGCACAACCTCTTCAAGCTCGACCTCGCGACCGGCGCGGTAACCTATCTGACCTACGGCGACTGGCACGACGATCAGCCGCGCTGGGCCGCGAACGGGCGGATCTATTTCGCGTCCGACCGTGACGGCACGTTCCAGGTCTACTCCGTGGACACGGCCGGGACGGGCCGGCGCGAGACCAACACGCTGAACGGCGCATTCGATCCGCAGTGGGTGGACGAGGAGCACGGGCTGGTGCTCGGGGGCTTCACGGACCTGAGCTACGACATCTATCTCGCGCGCCCCGCGCCGCCGGACGCGGCGCCGGCGATCGCGCTCGCCCGCGAGCGCGCCGCGCCCGAGTGGACCTGGCCGGAGCTCGCGAGCGCGCAGTACGGGCGCGCCGACGCGGCGCCGTACGAGCACAAGTTCAGCTTCGACGTCGCGGCGGGCGACGCCGTCATCGCGCCCGGGCTCGGGGCGGCCCAGGGCGCCGTCTTTCTCTTCAGCGACCTGTTGAGCGACCGCCAGCTCTACCTCTTCGTCTCCTCCTTCTCCGGCACCGGATTCGGCAGCCTGCTCGAGAACTTCAGCGGGACGGCCTTCTACCTGAACCAGGCGCATCGCGTCAATTGGGGCATGGGGGCGTTCCGGCTGCGCGGGCTGTTCTACGAAGGAGACTACAGCACGGTGTTCGACGAGAGGTCGGTGGGGGTGTTCGGCGAGGTGCGCTATCCTCTATCGCGCTTCAAGCGGATCGAGGCCGAGTACCGCGTGGAGCACTCGGACCGCCGGGACGTCGCGCGGTCCGCCCCCGACCGGCTCGCGGGCGAGTCCGCAGAGGTCCATCGCGTGGGTTGGCTCGCTTCAAACTACGTGAGCTACGTCGAGGATAACACGCTCTGGCTCGCGACCGGGCCGATCGACGGCGAGCGCATGAACCTCACCGGCGGGCTCGTGAACGACATGAGCCACGGACGCTTCGACAGCTGGCTCCTGGCGGGCGATTATCGCCGCTACTTCCGGACCGCGCTGCGCAGCGCGGTCGCCGTGCGCCTGCTCGGCTACTACGCGGGCGGCGCGCGGCCGCGGCCGGTGAATCTCGGCGGGTCGTGGGGGCTGCGGGGCTACCCGCGCTACGGCTACGTCGCCGGGACCCGGGCGTGGCTCGTCAACTCCGAATGGCGCTTCCCGATCACCGACTTCCTCACGATCGGTTTTCCGTTCGGCGCGGCGCGCTTCCCGGGCGTGCAGGGCGCGCTGTTCCTCGACGTCGGCGGGGCGACCAGCGTCACCGTGGCCGGCCGCGGCATCCTCGGCAGCTCCGGGCTCGGGCTGCGCATGCCGCTAGGCCCTCCGCTCGTGCTCCGCCTCGACCTCGGCTACCGGTGGCACGCCGGACAGATCGGCGGATACGCGCTCCCATCGGGGAGCCGCGGCAGCAAGTTCGTCGACTTCTTCTTCGGGTTTAACTATTGACCGGGCAACGGCTTTTGCTTGACCGCCGCGTGGCCCTCTCCTACATTGCCGCCTGTGTGCTGCTCGCCGGCTGCCCGGGCCGGTTGCCGCCGCTCGTCCCGTTGCCGCTCGGCCCGGCCGACCGCGATGCCGCAGTGGCGTGGGCGCGCGCGACCTTGCCGGTGCGCCAGCGGGCGATCCGGTTCCGGTGGAAGTATCAGGACAGGGAGAAGCGATGGGGCGGCCGGGGGCAGGCTCGGATCGGGCCGCCCGACTCGTTGCGGTTTGATTACGTAGGACCGCTCGGGTTGGGTGCGGGAGCGGCAGTCGTGGTGGGCGACTCGGCAATCTGGGCGGACCCGGAAAAGAATTTTCGTTCGATCGTCCCGGCAGTGCGCATGTTGTGGGCTGGATTGGGGATGGTCCGGCCGCCGGCGCCCGGCGCGGCGATCTCCGGCCTGAACACGCCGCCCGTAACGATCTGGCGATTCGCTCAGGACGCCGACACGCTCGATTACCGCGTGACCGACGGCGCCGGCGGCGACCGCGTGCTCGAAGCCGAGTGGCGGCAGGGAGGCAGGGTGATGGCGCGCACCCGCACCCAGCTCGACGCGCACGCGCTGCCGGCCGGCGCGCGCATCGATTTTCCGGAGGCCCCGGCTCGCTTTGAGCTCTCGGTGGTCGCGGTGGACACCACGGTGGTCATCGACCCGGCGCTGTGGCGCAGCCGTCGCTAGCGCCGCGCTTCTGGGACTGGCCGGCTGCCTGTACGGCTTCAGGGGGGGCGGCCTACCGAACATCAGGACCGTCGCCATCCTGCCGTTCGACAACCAGACCCCGGAGCCGACGCTCACCAAGGAAGTGAACGACGCGGTGCTGGAGGCGTTCCAGGGCCGGCTCGGGCTGCGGCCCGCGGCCGAGAGCAACGCCGACGCCGTGGTGCGCGGCCGCGTCGTCCGCTACGAGCCCGACATCCCGCTGTCGTTCCTCGCCGGCCAGGGCCGCACCGACGTGACCCGCCGCCAGGTGCAGATCACGGTCGACGTCGAGATCCTCGACCAGCGCGCCGGGAAAACGCTGTGGCAGAGGCAGGGACTGAGCGAGGTGGGCGAATACCAGCCGCCACAGGAGGCGGCCGGCCGCAAGGTCGCCCTGCAAAAGCTGGTGAACGACATCGTGGACGGGGCGCAGTCGCAATGGTGACGCGCCGCGGGACGAGCTCGATGGGCTGCCTCTTCTCCCTGCTCGTCGTCGTCGCGGCGCTGTACTACGGGGTGAACATCGGCGAGGTGTATTTTCGCTACTACCGGCTGCTCGACGAGATGGAGACCCAGGCCCAGCTCGCCGCCGCACTCGACGACGGGACCATCCGGCGCCGCGTCCAGGCTACCGCACAGGAGATCGGGCTCCCGGACGAGGCGCAGCGCGTCAGCGTCGTGCGCCGCGCGTCGCCCCGGGAAATCGTCATCGAGACGAAGTACAGCGAGACCGTGAAGCTCCCGCTGTTCACCCATACTTTCACGTTCCATCCCAGGGCCAACCAGCCACTGTAGCGCGCGCCTGGATACCGCCGCGAAGGTCCGCACAGCTGAGGACGCCGCCCGCTGGCGCAGGGGCCGGCCGGGGGAGGGGGGGGGCCCGGTCGTTTTCACCAACGGCGTGTTCGACCTGCTGCACGTCGGCCACGTGAGCTTGCTGG
>QHVD01000347.1 GCA_003222235.1 Gemmatimonadota bacterium
GACCTCGCGGAGATGGTGGACACATCCTTGATGGGCGCCGGGTTCATCATCCTGATCATTGCGGCGAGCGGGGGGTTCGGGGTCGCGCTGCAGGCCGCAGGGATCGGGCCCGTGATCGAGCGGGCCTTCGTCGGGCGAGCGGCCGCGTCGGGGATGGGCTCCGGCCTGATCTTTCTGTTCCTCGGGTTCGGGGTCGCAAGCCTGATGAAAATCGCCCAAGGCTCGAGTACCGTCGCGATGATCACGACTGCGGCGATGCTCGCGGCGATGCTGCCGGCGAGCGGCCGCGGTCTGCCCTTTCACACCGTATATGTCGCGACCGCGATTGCCAGCGGGTCGCTCGTCGGGACGTGGATGAACGACAGCGGGTTCTGGCTGTTTTCGAAGATGGTAGGAGTGACGGAGATGGAGACCCTCAAGTCGTGGACTCCCCTGCTTGCGGTCGTCGGCGTAACGGGCATGGTGACGACCGTCGCGCTCGCGCTCCTGGTGCCGCTGCGGTAGCGGGGCGCCCTGAGTGATCCGCCATCTGGAGCCAGGCCTAGCGTGCCAAGAATCCGACCCGGGCGGAGAACTGGCGAGAGAAGGCTCCTCGGCGCGCTTCGCCAGCGTCTCACGTCAAGGATTGACACCCTCCGCAACGATATGGTACTACTCGGCATGACTTCAGGAGCTACTATGCCCGACGACATGGGAACCTTCCGCGTAGACGTCGAGATCGAGAACCCCGCCCGCCCGGGCGAGAGACGCGCCTTAAGGTCCGTCCTGGTGGACACCGGTGCGGAATTGTCGTGGGTTCCGGCCGAGATTCTCGAATCGTTGGGCGTCGAGCGCAACAACAAGTGGCGCTTCCGCCAGGCCGACGGAACGATTCTGGAGCGGTGGACCGGCGGCGTGTCCGTCTACGTGGCCGGGAAGCGGGCGGCGGACGAGGTGGTGTTCGGAGAGCCCGGCGACCTCGTACTGTTGGGCTCACGCACCCTGGAAGGGCTCAACTTCCGGATTGAGCCCGTCACCAAGCGGTTGATAGACGCGGGGCCCGCGCCCGCCGCCGCGGCGGCGTAGAGCGCCCGGCCATGATCGATGTAGGGGCGCAGCATGCTGCGCCCCTACGCTGACAGCGTCGTGTCGTGAAGGCCCATGCTTCCGGATGGGAAACTCCGACGCCCAGACCTGGGTTCTTCAGCCCCTTCTTTAACGCCGATGCTGCTGGCGATTCGGCGCCCGTCGCCGCAACGTTGTGAGCATGCACGGCAAGCTCGATGCGCCGCCGCTCGATGCGGTACTCGGCTCGGCCAGCGCGGTCGCCGCCGGCCGCCTCGCCGGTGAAGGGCCCACGGGCCGGCTCCCCCTGACCGCGGACATGCTGCGCGAGGAGCCGAGCGGCAACGTATTCGGCCTGACGCAGAACGTCGGCATGGGCTGGAACCCCGCGGCCCTCGAGGGTCCGCAGTACGTCATCGTGAGCACCCACGGCGGCCTGCGGAGCGAGGACGGGAGCCCCGTGGCGCTGGGATACCACACCGGGCACTGGGAGATCGGGCTGCTCGTCCGGGCGGCGGCGGAGACGCTGCGCGCGGCGGGGGCGATCCCCTTCGCCGCGTATTGTAGCGACCCCTGCGACGGCCGCACTCAGGGAACGACGGGAATGTTCGACAGCCTGCCGTACCGCAACGATGCGGCGGTCGTCATGCGCCGGTTGATCCGCTCCCTCCCCACGGCGTCGGGTGTGATCGGCGTCGCCACGTGCGACAAGGGGCTACCGGCGACCATGCTCGCGCTCGCGGGATGCCGCGACCTGCCGGGCGTGATTGTTCCCGGCGGCGTCACCCTGCCGGCGATCGGGGGCGAGGACGCGGGGCAGGTGCAGAGCCTGGGCGCGCGCTTCGCCCGAGATCTCGTGAGCCTCGACTACGCGGCCACGATGGGTTGCCGCGCCTGCGGCTCGGCAGGCGGCGGCTGTCAGTTCTTGGGGACCGCGGCGACGTCGCAGGTCGTGGCGGAGGCGCTCGGCCTGGCACTGCCGCACAGCGCGCTGGCGCCGTCCGGTGAGCCGGTGTGGCTCGAGCTCGGCCGACGTTCGGCGCTGGCGCTGCTCCGCCTCGACGCCCTCGGCCTTGCGCTCAAGGGCATCCTCACTGAGCGCGCGATCGAGAACGCGATGCTGGTGCATGCAGCGTTCGGCGGCTCGACCAACCTGCTGCTGCATATTCCGGCCATCGCCCATGCGGCGGGGCTCCGGCCGCCCACCGTCGAGGACTGGATCCGCGTGAATCGCGCCACGCCGCGCCTGGTCGATGCCCTGCCCAACGGCCCGCGCGGTCATCCCACCGTGCAGGTCTTCATGGCCGGCGGCGTGCCCGAGGTGATGCTGCACCTGCGCCGCATGGGGTTGTTGCACGGCGACGTGCTCACCGCGACGGGCGACACCCTCGACGCGACGCTCGACTGGTGGGTGGCGAGCGACCGGCGACGGGAAGCGCGGGCGCGGCTCGCGGCGGCGGCGGCCGTCGATCCCGGCGATGTCATCATGGGCCCCGACGCTGCGCGCCGCGCCGGAATGACCAGCACCGTGGTGTTCCCGGTCGGGAACCTCGCGCCCGAGGGGGCGGTGATCAAAGCCACCGCAGTGGACCCCTCCATGGTGGGAGACGATCAGGTGTACCGCCATCGCGGGCCCGCGCGCGTGTTCGTCGACGAGCGGGACGCGATCCGGGCCGTGAAAGGATCGGGGACCGACCGGCCGATCCGCCCGGGAGACGTGATCGTGCTGATCGGCACGGGGCCGTCGGGCACGGGGATGCAGGAGACCGCGCAGATCACCACCGCGCTCAAGTATCTCCCCTGGGGGAAACACGTCGCGCTCCTCACCGACGGTCGCTTTTCCGGGTTCTCGAGTGGGGCCTGCGTGGGGCACATCGGCCCGGAGGCGCTGCACGGCGGCCCGATCGGCCGGGTGCGCGACGATGACCTGATCGAAATCGTGATCGACCGCGGCACGCTCACGGGCTCGGTCGACCTCGTCGGGGCGGCAGGGCAGCCGCTCGACGCGCGCGCGTCCGCCGCGCTGCTCGAGCGGCGCAGCCCGCATCCCCGGCTCGCGCCCCACCCCGCTTTGCCTGCGGACACCCGCCTGTGGGCGGCCCTCCAGCGGGCGAGCGGCGGTACGTGGGCCGGCTGCGTGTACGACGTCGATCGGATCGTGGCGACGCTCGAGGCCGGTCTCCACGTCGCCAAGGAGGTCAAGTGATCTCGCTGCAACGCTGGATCAGTGTTGTGACAACGCTGGTGGTCTTCGCTCCCGAGCTGGTGCTCGCACAGGCGTCCGGCGCCGTCGAGGGCGATCCGTCCATTGTGGCGCCCGGCGCCCGGCTCGAGCGTCTGTTCGGCGACGGGTTCTTCACCGAGGGTCCGGCGCAGGCGCCGGACGGCTCGGTCTATTTCTCTGACATCACGTTCGTCAAGGCGTCCGGCTATCAGGCGGGCCACATCTGGCGCTGGGACCCGCGGACCGCGACGACCGCGGTCTTTCGATCGCCGAGCGGCATGTCCAACGGGATCGTGTTCGACGCCCAGGGGCGCATGGTCGTCGCGGAGGGGGCGGGGTTCGGCGGCCGGCGGATCACGCGGACCGACATGAAGACCGGCAAGAGCGTGATCCTCGCGGGACTCTTCAACGGACGACCCTTCAACTCTCCGAACGATCTGGTGCTCGATGCCCGCGGCCGCATCTACTTCACCGATCCTCGCTACTCGGGCCACGAGCCGATCGAGCAGCCCGTGCAGGGCGTGTACCGCATCGATCCGGACGGACGCGTCTCGCTGGTGGCGGCAAACGTCGGCAAGCCGAACGGGATTGCCGTGTCTCCCGATCAGGCCACGCTATACATCGCGTCACTGGATAACGGATCGTTCGACGATCTGCCGCCGGACACGCCGCTCACGCCCGGGCGCATGGCGTTGCTGGCGTACGATCTGGCGCCGGACGGGTCGGCGAGGTTCCGCCGCACCCTGGTGGATTTTTCGCCGGGTGTCGGGCCCGATGGGATCAGCGTGGACCGGGACGGCAACATCTATTGTGCGATTCCAGGTGAGCGACCGGGCATCCATGTCTTCTCTCCGGCCGGGAAGGAGCTGGCCTACATCCCGACGCCCGAGAGCCCGACGAACGTGAAGTTCGGCCGGGGCGGGGGGCCGGATGCGCAGACGCTGTTCATCACCGCGGGCAAGAGTCTGTATAGGATTCGGGTGGAGCGGACCGGGTACGCGGCGCGTTGAGCGCCGATCGCGCTCGGGAATAGAAACGGGGGTCCCGAACGAAGCTGCAGTTGCCTACCGGCTTGCTTCAGCGAACGCGGAGCGCTGAGGCGGTATGGGGAAGGTGGCCGTAAAGATGCTCCCGAGGCCCACAGCGGACTTCACGTGCACCTCGCCGCCGAACATCTCCTGGCAGATGTGACGCACCACCGTGAGCCCGGTCCCGGAGCCGGGCCGGAAGTCCCACATCGTGAAGCCCGGCTGAAAGATCTGTTCGAGATGCTCGGCGGCGATTCCGATGCCCTGATCCTGAACGGTCAGGCGCACGACGTCGTCGCGTCGGTCGAGGCCGACCACCACCGGCGTCTTGTGCCCTCCTGAGGCCGCGACCGCATTGCGGATCAAGTTGGTGACCACCTGATACAGGCGGTTCGGGTCGCCCTGCAGAAAGACCGAGGCCGCAGAAATCTCGTCATGCAGGGCGACGCCGGACTTGCGGGCCAGTGGCCGCTCCAGCGTGACGCACGACCGCACGACCTGCGTCGCATCGAACCGCTCTGATCGGGCGGGTGCCGCCCGCGCCCGGTCCTGAACCGAGCGCAGGAACGCGAAGGCGTGCTCAATTCCCGCGGCAACGTGCGCCAGCTCCTCGAGGAGCTGGGCGCGGAAGGGCGGGTCCACCTGGCCCGCAGCCCGCACCGAATCGGCACATAGCTCGAGGCTCACCGAAGCGGCGGTGAGAGGATTCGCCACTTCGTGAGCGATCACGCTCGGCTGGCGCGTCAGCTCCACCAATGCGTCCGGCTCAGGCAGCCGGGGGCGGTGCGTTGCCGATACACGGTCGATCAACGCAAGGCAAAGAGCGGCGAGCTCGAGCGTGAGCCGCTCGCCGCGTCGTCGCTCGATTCCACCCGGGGGTGGCGCGGCCGAACGCACTCGGACGGGCGCGATCACCCACATTCCCGGGTCATCCAGGTGGCAGCCCAACCAGCGCTTGCCTCGGACAATCGGCGTGCCCCAGCGCCGGAGTGTGGCATCGACGTCGAGGATCGCATGGTACGGCGGATCCCCCACGCTGGTGAGCACGGGGACCACGACGGCTCGCGGTGAAACCTCCCACAAGGTCACTACCCGCCCCTGAAGGGCTGCGCCTGCCTGCCGCAATACCTCCCGTCGGCGTTCTTGCAGAGTGCCTGAGCTGGAGTCGGTTTCCAAATGGGAGCAGCTCCTGAGCGCTCAAGACGATCCCGGCGCCCTTCGGGGGATCCGCGAGTACCCGGCCTGATCCACCGTCGTAGCTGCCCCGACGGCCGCTCGGCTGGCTAGCACCAAAATAGGCCCGAGCGGTCGTTCCCTCATAGGGCGTTTTTGCGGCAACGAGGGGCGCAAATGCGACACCCGGCTAGACTGCCGAGTCTCACACTAACCTATTCCTAGAAGGTATTGGTTCGTTATGTTGGGGATCGGTCGAGGACCGCTTCGCAGAACGGCATGGTCACCGCTGTCGGCGAAAGGGCGAACCATGAACGACGCACGGGCAAAAGAGCAGGGTCTGCTACACACGGTGTTCCTGCGACGGATGGTCGGTCAGCTTCCTGAAGGCTCACGCGAGACGCGGCTCGGCCAGGGCGCCTTCCTCGCGCTTCGCCTGGTGGATCTCCTCGGACCAGGTCGGCAGCCGGTGCATCCCGACGCGCTCCGCTACCAGCATGTGGCGACCGGACGCTACTGCGAGGAGCTCCCGGCGGACTGCGCCGAGACGGCACATCTTCAAGGCCTCGTGGCTGCCGCCGCAGACGCCGTCCGGACGAGAGATGCGCGGCTCGTGGTTCCCGCATTACTCGCTTACGCGCAACATCTCGAGGACGGATTGAAGCTCGGGGAGGCGTTCGACGTCTTGGAGACGCTCCTCCGGGTTGGCGGCGACCGGGTGAGTCCGAGCGACGCGATCGCGGTCCGGCTTCGGATGGCTCGCGTGCGCCGCAAGCTCAACGAGTTCGACGAGGCCGACGAACTGTACGCCGAGGCCGGAGCGCTGGCCGCGCGTGCGAACGACGGGCATGCCGAGCTGCTGAGCCGGATCGGCCGCGCGTACACCGTGTTCGGCCGCGGGAATCTGCGTGAGGCGGAGGCGCGCCTGCGGGAGATCCTGGCGGACGCCGAGATCGCCGGGGACCGGTTCGTTCGGGCTCAGGCCGAACAGGGCATCGGCGTGGCGCTGTCCACCGGCGGGCACTCCGAAGCGATCGGCCACGTATGGCGCGCCTTCGAGCTGTACGAGGACGACGTGTCCCGGACCCGCGCGCTCGCCGACTTGGGCGTGATGCTTCTCAGGGTCGGCGACGCGGACGGGGCCGAACGAGCCCTCACGGAAGTGGTGCGGCGTGGCGGGACGGGCGACGCGGTTCACAACGCCTTGATCGAGCTGATGCACTGCGCGTCGTACCGGCGCGATCGAGTCGGGTTCGAGCGCTGGCGCGTGCGG
>QHVD01000583.1 GCA_003222235.1 Gemmatimonadota bacterium
AGCGTATCGTAGTAGGCGAACGTCAACCCGCCGGCGCCCGGCGCCAGCAGCGGGCCGGTGAGCTGCTCGTAGGTCGTCGCTGTGCCCACCCTGCGCCCGAGCCACCAGCGGCCGCCCGCCTGATACTCGGCGTACTGTACGCGCCGGAACGTGCGCAGGGCCGCCCCGACCTGGATAGCCGACGTGTCCTGTTGTGTGGTGACGGCCACCTGGACCACCAGATCGGGCTTGCGGGCCCCGGGCCACGCGCACTTGGACAGCCCCATGGCAGCGGGCGTGCCAAGCCTGATTGATCTTCACCACCCGCCATTTGTCGAGCCCGACGGTGTAGACGAGCGCGCTGTCGTCCGCCGTCGCCTGGATGCTCCCCCCCGCGCGCCACAGCGCGTAGCGGGGCAGGGTCGGGTGCTTGGCGCAGACGATGCCGAGGCCCTGAACTGAGCGGAGGGCGACGGAGCCGGCGTTCATCGCCACGAGGCGGCTGCCGCCGCTCGCGGCGTGTCGCAGCTCCCACGCGAGCAGCGCTGCCGCGCCGCGCGCCGTCTCCCGGACGTCCATCACCTCGCGCTGCTTGCCGTAGGCGCGGCCCTGGGTGATCATGAGCTGGTAGGCGCTCGAGAGCACGATCACGCCGATCACCATGTACACGAGGAGCTCGGCCAGCGTGAAGCCGGCCGCGTAGTGACGCCGTGGCGTCGCATGTGTCGTGGTCATGATCCGGGCGTCCCTTTCGCCAGGTACACGACGAGCGTGTCCGACGTCCACTTGTTGATGTTCTGGTACCCGCGGCGCCGCACGGCGACCTTGAGAACCTGGGAATTGGGGCTCAGCGTCGTGACGGTCCACGTCATCTGGCGCCCGCGGATCGTGGTGGACCCGCTCGACACCTTCCCCCACCCGCGGTTCACGAGGCTGTCCATCTCCTGCTGCACATCCGCGAAATACTGCATGTCCTGCCGTGCCCTGGTCATCTGGGTGAGCCCGAGCGAGGCAGCGGCCGCCAGGCTGAGCAGCCCTATCGCGAGGACGATGATCCCCACCAGGGCTTCCACGAGGGAGAAGCCGCGCGCGTTCATCTGAGCACCTTTCCGAGAGTCGTGACTCGTACCGTATCGACACTTTTCGACGAGGTGAATACGATCGTCGCGTCGCCCGGTGGGCACGTGTTGCTGGTCGTTGCGAGCCCCCGCGCGTCGAAGCACAGGAGCGTCCGGGTGCTGATTACCTTCACGCCGGCGTCGGCCAGNNNCCCGTGCCACTCGTGTCCACCTCCACCCAGAAGCGCGCCGCGGCGGCGTCGACATGAAGCTCCGAGACGAGCCCGTAGCGCAGCGCCGTCGAGCGGGCGAGCGAGTGCGCGAGGACGAACTGGTCGCCTGCGCTGCTCACCGACCGCTGGCGGAAGGCGGCCGCGAGCTTCGGGGCCGCCATCGCCGTGAGTAGCCCCGCGATCACCAGCACGATCGCGAGCTCGATCATTGTGAATCCGCGTTTGCGTAAAGCCATCATGTCCGCCCGTCGCTCCTCTGCTGCCGTCAACTCGCTTCGCAGCCGCCGTGATTTGTCGTTCCGGCGGGATTTGACCCCCCACCGGCGCGGCAGCATGGCAACTAGTGTACCCTGACGTAACTCGTTGTCGGACGCCAAGAAGCGATTGATGCACGGCATGGAGCGCGCGAGTGGTTCCGTTGTCGCTGTGACATAAGTGTGAGCGGGGGCGCGTGCGCTGGGTCACAATGGCGGCGTGGGACTCCCCTCGCTGAGCGCCCGGTCGCGTGAGCCGAGAGTCGTGTGGTGTTTTTCCTCGCGCCTGGCGACTATTAACCGCCGTGCGTCTGCAGCGTCTGGCACCTAGCCGCTGGCGCCGGAGTGGGGCTGGGTGTGGTATCGGGGCGTAGCGCAGTCCGGTAGCGCGTCTGGTTTGGGACCAGAAGGTCCCGGGTTCAAATCCCGGCGCCCCGATTCCGTAAGTCCAACTCTACCACCGCAGTTCTCCGGGGGCGCTGAGCCCCCGCCATCTGCTCGGCCCGTTTCCGGACCCGTTGTCTCGCCGAACACGCGCCGCCGAGCCCCCCACATCGCGTCGCGCATCATGAGGAGCCACCCCGACGCCAACGGGGGCGCCGACCGCCACCACGGCCGTGCCTGGAGGTCCTTATCCGGGAACAGGGAAAGACTCCTCAGGAGACCCATGACCCCCTTCGCTCACGCCCCCGTGCTCGGCATCCATCGGCTCGCCGGCGCCGACGTGGGTACCTACCTCGACCTGACCATGCGGTACGCCCGCGCCGATGACGGCAGCCCCCGCATCCTCGATTTCGATGATGCAGCACGACGCCGACTGCCCGTGCCTCAAGGGTGCCGGCTTCCCCGCCTGCTCGTGCCCCGAGGTCCAGGTGACGTTCCGCGACCTCACCGACCTGGCGCGTCGGAGGACGGCGTGAGGGCCGGGCTCGCCGGTACCAAGTTCGAGCACGCGAAGGGGTTGGACGTGGGTCTGTGGTCCTCGGTTCTCGATCGCCGGGTCGTGACTGCGCGGGGTCATTTCCTTGACATTCTAGGGAATAGACTGTTTATCATGTCCCAGACACTCCAGGACATACCATGGCCACCCCGGTCGGCCTCCTCCAGGGCACGCTCGACGTCCTCGTCCTCAAGGCGCTCTCGTGGGGCCCGCGGCACGGCCACGGCGTCGCCCGCGTCATCCGCGACTCGACGTCCGGCACGCTCGACGTCACCGACGGCTCCCTCTATGTCTCCCTGCACCGCCTCGAGGAGCGCGGGCTGGTGGACAGCGAGTGGGG
>QHVD01000584.1:0-918 GCA_003222235.1 Gemmatimonadota bacterium
TCCGCGAAGAAGCTCGTGCCCCGGATGGGCGAGGTGCAGTCCGTGGTCGCCAGCGCCCCCGCCTTGACCTCCCCGGCCCCGATCGGGACCAGCGTGAACACCCCGCAGGTGATGTTGACGGCCGTGAAGTTGAGAGATTCCGCCTGGGTGAACGTCGCGAAGCCGGGGGAAAACACGTACTCCGGGCTCAACGTCACCTGGTACTCCGTGCCGGGCTCGAAGCCGCCCTGGCTCCAGAATCCCTCGGTATTCGTCTGGACGGATGCGGGCAGCGCCCCCGTGCCGCTCACCCGCCCAAAGGTCACCGTCACGCCCGCGAGCCCCGTCACCCCGTCCGCCGCCGTCACCCGTCCGCCCACCGCGTAGGGGGTCGTCGAGCTCCCGAGCGTCAGCTCGTAGGAGCCGGTCGCACCCGCGTCCAGCGAGGTGACCTCGATCAGGTAGGTGCCGGTGGCGGGCAGCATGAACGTCCCCGTCGTCGCCGGAATGCGCGCCACCACCCCGCCCGGGGCTACGGCGGCGAGTCCCGTCTGCGTCGCATCGAGGAGGACGAGGTAGGGCGCGAACGCCGCCACCGTCGAGATCACCACCTCCTCACCCGCCATCCCGCTGAACGAGTACCGATCCGCGAAGAAGCTCGTGCCCCGGATGGGCGAGGTGCAGTCCGTGGTCGCCAGCGCCCCCGCCTTGACCTCCCCGGCCCCGATCGGCGTCACGGAGCAGACTGCGGCCCCAACGGCAACACGGGCTGCGGCGTCGGTGAGGGCCGCGGCGCACTGGGAAGAGATCTTCGGCCTCTTGCCCTTCGCGGCCCGGGTGGCGTTCGCCTCGGCCTGCCTTAGAACCGCACGGGCCCGCCTGAGCAGCCTCCTCACCTTCTTCGGCGGGCTGGTCGCGGCCTGAGCGATGAGCCGCGCC
>QHVD01000584.1:1001-2676 GCA_003222235.1 Gemmatimonadota bacterium
GGCCAGCGTCCAGCATGCACCGCGCATCCGTGCATGGCGGGCTGATGGTCGTCGTCACACCAGCAGGGACGGGCGGCGAGGCGGCGAGTAAGGCCACAGCGACCGTGAAGGCGCCAGCGGTACGCATCGCGGACCTCCTGTCTGTGGGACGGCCCCCCGGGGGGACAGACAGCTTTAATCTTAGCAAGGGGCGCCCCCCGCGCCCGAGCGGTCTTACCGCCAGTCCGTTTTGACTGTCAAGGGGTCAAGGCAAATCTTTTCCGTACAGTTTGCGCTTTGCGCTACTCGATGGAGAGCGACGGGTCGAATGTCCCACCGAGCTTGGACCCGGCGGTCTGCACCGACCTGGCTCACCTCACCTAGGGGTCTACGTACCTGTTTTAACTCATGATCTTTCGGTAACCCCGTTGCCACGACTTGACAGGACCAAACCGGACAAGCTAAACCCGGCCAAAGCCAGGGTTGAGCTAGGTAACTCTCCCGTCCGCGCATGGCAGTGCGCGAGACACATATGAGGCAAGGGAGGTAAACCAAATGACCCCGACCGCAAGGCGATTCACCCCCAGGCTAGCTTTCCCGTTGCTCGTCGCGTTTCTCACGGCGCTCGTGTTGCAGAGCGCGCCGGCCGCTGCAGCGCCGAAACCGAAACCGTCGACAACAACGACCACGGCGTCGCCGAGCACGACGACCACGGCGCCCGTCGACTGCGAGGCGGTGCGGTGCTCGTTGCAGCCCCAGTTCGACAGCCAGTGTCCCTGTAGCTCGTTCACGAGCCACTCGGCGTATGTCGCCTGCATACATAATGTGATCGTCGCCAGCGGCTTCGCCAAGCAGTGCAACTCAGCGATCCTCAACTGCATGGCGGCCTCGACCTGCGGCCAGTCTGCCGGATACGTCACCTGCAATGAGCCAGAGGGCGGGTGCGAGGTCGAGAAGTCCGCCAGCGCCTGCACGAGCGAAGGTGGCACCGTCCGTTCCAGCACGAACTGCTGCCCGAGCTGCGCGACAACTACCACGACGTCCACGACCACCTCGACGTCGACCTCCACCACCTCCACCTCGACGTCGACGAGCTCTACCACCTCGACGACGCAGGCCTGTGCGGCAGGTGAGACCCTTTGTTCCGGTATGTGCACCAATACCAATACCGACCCGAACAACTGCGGCAGCTGCGGCACCGTGTGCGCGAGCACGGACACCTGCGTTGGGGGCGTGTGCACGCCGAAGACGGTCGCCTCCTCCTGCCTGCCGACCTCGTCCCTGTCCACGCTGATTCAGGGGTCGAACGTCACGGCGTATGTGCCGCTGGGCAGTTGGACAGAAGGCACCCCGGGCGTCAAAGTTGTGCCGCTTGAACCCGCCCCCGGCGCATCGACCACAGTCGCAACGACGGGACCGGTGAACTCGTGTTCCAGCGATAACGTCACCGGGACCACGGTGTGCACCGGCAACGTGAATGACGTGTACGTAATTAACGGAACCACGCTTTCGTCCACACCCACTGCTACTGCGACCGCGTTCCAGAGCTTCTCCGGTGGCACGTGCGAGACGTGCGGCGTGGCCTTCGACGCCGCCACCGGCTTGGCGTGGATTGCCGAGGGCGACTCCAGCAGCGTGGGCGCGCTCGAGCCCTTGACCCCGCCCAGCACGTTTGGGACGAAGATTGGCTTGTTCG
>QHVD01000584.1:2762-3952 GCA_003222235.1 Gemmatimonadota bacterium
CCGGTGCGGTGTACAATTCCGCGGTAACCTTCTCCGCCTCTGGCCTCGGTGAGCTCGACTCCACCGCCGAGGATTGCAGCACCGGGATTGGCCTGGCACCGATCGAGTTCACAGAATCGGTTGTCTTGGTGAACCTGTCGGGAGCAATCTTCACGTCCGGGTCGCCTGGGACGTGGTCGGCTCCGACGAATATCCAAGACTTCAGCCCCGACTTTGGCAATCTGTCTGCGGGCGATTCGGGCAGCGCGGTCGCGCCAGGGTCACACCTCGCCATCATCGCGGGGGAGTTCGGCGGCGCGGGCTTCGGCGTGCTTCAACTGCAGACGGCGGTCACGGCGACGACGACACCCGCGGCGACCGATTGGGTGTCGGCGAATGTGCCGAATGATCCTTCCGGCGTCCCGTGGAGCATGGGCCTCGATCCGCACACGGTCACGGCCTACCTGTCGCCCAATGATGGGAAGGCCTACGGGCTGATGACCAACGATACCCGTACCTTCTTGGTCAAGGTCGACCTGGCGCTGTTGCTCTCCGCGCCGCGGATCGCCGCAACTCACACGGCTGATCCCGCCTTGATACCAGCCGGCACCTTCACCTTCATTGCTGAGTAGCGCTCGTGGCAGGGCAGCAGGCGGGTGGTTTCGCCACCCGCCTGCTCTACCGAGATGGCGCGCGACCGACGCTGAGCTGAGTATGCGCCGGGCATGGTCAGATTAGATCGCCCGCGACGCCCTGCCCCTGCACGGCAGTGCGCGCTCGTACTTGAGGAATCCCACTCCGATCCCGTCTTACCAGCCCGCCGGCCTTCCGTAACGACGCAGCGCACATCCGGGTCGGGTCGTCCGGCCCCGGGCCGCGTGTCCCTGAACGTGTCCCCGAACGCTGGCGACGCGCCGTCTCCCGGCTCGCGCGTGGTCACAGCGGAGCCCAACATCGGCGAGGACGAGTAGGCGGGCGTCGTCCCGAGTTGCGGTCGGGCGCGTTCTTAAAAGTCCGCGCGGGGATCAGGCGGAACACCATAGTTCCGCCCGGCGCTCAAGCGATGGAACCATTCCTCTCCGCCCGTCCCGCGACCGCGGGTATGTCCGCCACCCCTCGCGGTCGCGCCGAGCGCCAACCGCGCCTTTGAAACCGAGCTGTCTCAAACCCTATACTTCGGGCGTCTCGTCAGCACTGGACGCGCGGGCGTG
>QHVD01000060.1 GCA_003222235.1 Gemmatimonadota bacterium
CGGGGCGCCGAGCGCGAGGGCCGTCAGCGTTGCGAGCGTCGCGAGCATTCCTCCAAATCCTCCTAGCTCCGAGCGCCGGCGAGGGCGTTCGCCCTCCGTAGGAGTTCCAGTTTCCGCCGCATCTGCTCGGCGAGGTGCAGGTTCAGGTAAGCGTTGCCGGGGTCGGCCGCGAGCGCGCTCTGCGCCTCCCGAATCGCGCGGTCGATGATGGACAGGTTCTTCTGGATCACCCGCACGGTCGCAGTGTCGAGGCGCCCGCGCCCCTGCTCGAGCGCGCGTTCCAGGTCCGCTACGGCCGCAGCGTAGCGTGGGTCGGTCCCGGAGAGGGCAACGTTCACCAGCATCGGCATCGGCGCCGGCGTGGCCGTCGTCGCCAGGGGCACGGCTTTGCTCGCGCGCAACAGCAGCCACGCCGCCCCGCCTGAGAGGATCGCCAGGGCGATCGCCGCCGCGGCGAGCTCCGGCACCGTGAACGAAAGGCGTCGGCGCGCACGCCGCTGCCCCAGGCTGGCGACCGGATGCGCCCCGGGCGCGAGTCCGATGCCAATAGCGATCCCCGGCCAGAGGTCGGTCGCGGGGGGCCGGTCGTCGAGCGCACGGGCCCGTGCCACCACGCGCCGCAGCTCGTCGAGCGTGGCGGCGCATGCGGCGCAACTCGCGAGGTGGGCCTCGATCGCCACGCGCTCGCCCTCGGAAAGAGTCTCATCGATGTATTCGGACAGACGCTCGGTCCACGCGTCGCTCATCGGCGCCCTCCCTTCAATTCCGCATTCCGCATTCCGCACTCCGCATTATTCGAGGTGCTTCCGCAGCGCCATGCGTGCATGATGCAATTGAGATTTCGACGTCCCGGACACGATCCCGAGCAGCTTGGCGATCTCCTCGTGCCTGTATCCCTCGAGGTCGTGCAGCACGAACACCTGTCGTGCCCCGTCGGGGAGCCGGCTCATCGCCTCCTCGAGATCCATCGAGATCTCGGGCGCCGCCGCCGGGCGGGCGGCCGACTCCAGCGCACTCTCCGAGTCGTCGTAGCGCCCGCGCTCGCTGCCGAGCGTCGTCCGCCGCGCGAGGATTACGTTCACCGCGAGGCGGTAGAGCCAGGTCCCGAAGGCAGCTTCGCTCCGGAAGGTCGCGAGCTTGGTCCAGGCGCGGATGAACACGTCCTGCGTTACGTCGTCCGCTGCGTCTAACCCGATCATCCGGCGGGCGAGGCTGTGAATCCGCGCCACGTGGACCCGGTACAGTCGCTCGAAAGCGCGCCCGTCGCCCGAGGCGGCGAGCGCTGCGTCGGCCGCTTCCGCGTCTCCCGCCGCCTGGTCAGGATCTCTGCGCAGGGTCGCCACCCCGGAAGTGGTGAGCTCCATGTGTCCTATCTGATAGAGCTTGGGCTTCAAAGGTTGTAGCCATGATTCTTCGTGAACAATGGGCTAAATTTGCGGCCCACCATGGCCCCCAGCATTCTCGGCCTCGCCGGCCTCGGCCTGTTGCTCGGACTAAGACACGCGTTCGAGCCGGACCACCTGGCCGCGGTCTCGACCCTCGCGACGCGGCAGGCGCGTCTGGTGGACGCGTGCCGCCTCGGGCTCGTCTGGGCCGTCGGCCACACGGCGAGCGTCGGCCTGGTAGTGGCCGCGATCATGCTGCTCGGCTTCCACCTCCCTAATCGGCTCTGGCCGGCAGCCGACTTGCTGGTCGCACTCCTCCTCATCGCCCTCGGCGCGTCGGTGCTGCTGCGCTACGTGCGCGGCCGCTGGCACCTGCACGTGCACACGCACGACGATGGGCCTCACGTCCATCTCCACAGCCATGCCCATGGCGTCGAGCACGCGCACGCCCATCCGCGCGGCGACGCCCGTCGCTCGTTCGGGTTCGGCCTGCTGCACGGCCTTGCGGGGAGCGGCGCGATCCTCGTGCTGCTCGTCGCCGCAGCGCCGACGCGGGCGGCGCAGCTCGCCTACTTCGTCGCGTTCGCCTCTGGCACCGTGCTCGGCATGCTCGCCGTATCGCTGTCGCTCGTCGCGATCGTGCGGCTCGCGTCGAGGCGCGGGGCGAGATGGGCCACGCTGCTACACTTGGGCTCAGCAGTGACGAGCGTCGTGGTGGGGCTGGTCCTGGCGGGGCGGGTGGCGGGGCAGTTCTGAGGGATGCCGGTCACGGCGTCGAGGCGGCTCCGGACTGCTGCCGCTCTGCGAGGTGGGCGCGCAGGTCGATCGCCGTCTTGAGCGCGATCAACACCAGGAGCGCCGGCAGGGGGAGCGGAGCAACAGGACCAGGAAGCCGCCCCCGAGGATGGTGAGGTGTAGCACCACGACGCGCGCGTACGGCCGAGTCATCAGCCGATCCAGCCCCACGCGGGAGTATTCGCCTCCCCCAAGATAGTTGTGGAAGAACGAGACCCCGTGGCTCGCGACCAGAGCGAGCACGGCGTACCCGAGCCCCGCCTGCTGCAGAGCGTCGAGGAGACCGCGCGGCGTCAAGCTCCGGTCCGCATGCGCCAGCCCTCCCCCGAACAGGGTGAACACGAAGATCCCGTGTACGAATGTGAACATCCCGTAGTGGAACATGAAGAATGGGATCAGAAACAGCTTGCCCGCCCAAAGCGGGGCGTTGCGCGGCTGCGCGCACAGCATGCGCAGGACGTTGAACGCTCCCACGACCACGTTTTCGCACCAGTACAGGAGCACCACGGAGAAGACGGTCCAGTGACTGAACAGCACGCCGAGCAGCGGGACGGCGTTCGCGAGTAGCAGCGCCAGGGCAGACGGCACCCAGCGGCGGCCCGCGGGTGGAGCGGTCGCGGTCATCTTCGGGTGGCCGCGTTCCGCCGCGTCGTGGTCCTGCTCAGAGTGGTCGGGCATCGGGTCGGTTTGATCCCTGTCAAGACCCATCACGTGGGGATTCGGCTCGGCAGGTCCGGATCGGGCAAAGTCGGCACGGCCGCCCATCTCTAGGGGCAGGCGCTGGTCTCGTCAAGAGGCGCGGGTCGCGTCCTCGTGCTGCTCGTAGCGGTAGCGCGCGAGTTTTGGAAGCAGAGTCCGGCGAATGCATTCTGCCGCCTCGACGGAGCCTCCCCGCTGGACGCCTGGCGGTTCGCAGGATTCAACGCATAGTTGACGGCGTCGCTCTATCACGAGGCCGTCTGTGCTCTCCCTCCGCTCCACGCTCTGTTTGGCGCTACTGTGCTCACCCGTCTTCGGGTCCGCTCAGAATGTCGTGGCTCCCGACACGCTGCCGTTCCGCCGCGGGCAGTGGGCTATGCAATTCGGTGGCGGCTTCAGCATCGCGACGCTGGGCGTGCTGAGGTTTACGTCCCCGAAACGCGCGTGGCTCATCGATGCCGCACTTGGGGGCGGGCACGAGCACACCACGATTCATGTGACCTTCCCCAGGGACACGGTGCTGTCCTCGTTCGAGTCGAATGCCAGCATCTCGCTCAGATTGGGGAGGCGGTTTTATCAAGGGCCGGGGCAGAAGATCGTCAGCTTCCAGACGCTGGGCTTCCTGGGTGGCTTCAGCCACAACGGAGGTTCGTCGTTCGGCCGCGCCAGCGGAGAGACGAACGGTTGGAGCGCCGGCCTGTTCGGGGAGCTGGGAGCGGCGTTTTTTGTGGCGTCCAAACTGAGCCTCGGGGGAACTGCAACGGCGACGCTGACCTATACTCGAAGCAGGACGGAGTCCTCAACCGGGGACCGGTCGACCGCTTGGAGCTATCAGGGCAGCGCTCCCGCCATACGATTCGTGGCGACCATTTACTTCTAGCTCCTGGAGCGCCGAAGCGTGGATGGTGTGCGCGGCCGGGCCAGGCTCGTGGCGTTGCCTATTCTGCTCGCCCGTAGACCCTCCCACGCCACTCAACCTTCCTCGAGCCCCGCAAGGCGGAGCGGATCATGATGTACGCGACCATCCCCGCCCCCACCGGGTACAGCAGCGCGTACCATACCGGCACCCTCTCCGCCGCGTACAACCAGATCCAAATCGCGAGCGATATCAGCGTCGTCACCGCAGCCCAGCTCCAGCCGTACACCGCCCACAACACCGGCGGCAAGATCCAGCACAGCGCCGGCAGCCACATCGCGTAGGCCGCCCATCGCCGGACGAGCGGTACGGGCGGAAACATCAGCGGCACGCCGAGGGCCAGGTTCTTGGACCACCCCTCGACGATCCCCGCGAGGTCCCGATACATACGCGTGCTCATGTACTCGGGGCCGTGCACCAGGAAGATGTCCAGCCCCTGCCGCACGTAGGCCTGTGCCAGCGCCAGGTCCTCGGTCACCGTGTCGCGCACCGCCTCGTGCGTCCCGGCGCGCTCGTAGGCTGGCCGGGTGGTGAGTATGAACTGGCCGTTCGCGATCGCGTCCCACTCAGTCCTTGTGCGATTGATGCGCCGCACGTCGCCCACGCGCGACGCGAGCGCCAGCAGCACGTGTGGCTGTACCAGGCGCTCCCAGAACGTCACCACCTCCTGCCGCGACAGGACGGTCACGAGATCGACCCGCTCGGCGGTCAGCGCCCGCACGCTCCGGGGGATGAGCTCGGGCTCGTGCCGCGTGTCCGCGTCGATGAAGAGCAGCAACTCCCCCCTGGCCACGCGGTACCCCTGGATCAGCGCCCACTGCTTCCCGAACCAGGCCGCGGGCAGCGCCGCCCCGCGCACCAGGCGGACCCTGCCCCGCGTCTCGGGGGCCTGCACCAGGCGCTCGACGATCTCCCCCGTGCCGTCCGTCGAGCCGTCGTCCACGACGACGATCTCGACGGGATCATACGTCGTGCCGAGAACCGACCGGACGCACGTGGCGATGTTCGCCGCCTCGTTGCGGGCGGGGATGATCGCGGAGACGAGCGGGCCGCTCGCCTGGGGCGGGTAATCGCGCAGCTGGGGGCGGCGCCTCGAGTATCCGACCACGAGCAGCACCAGGACCAGGACGTACCCGGCGGGGATGAGCCAGCTCATCCGATGCCTTCCCCCTCCAGGGCCGCGACCACCGCGGCTCCGGTCAGGTGGCCTGTCACGTTGGTCATGGTGCGAAACATGTCGGGGACGCGGTCCAGTCCGATGAGCAGCGACAGCCCGGCGAGCGGGAGCCCCGTCGCGGCGAAGGCCGGTGCGAGGCTCACGATGCTCCCGGAGGGTACGCTCGCGACCGTGAGCGAGGCGAGAAACACGGCGGCGCCGGCCTGGAACATCTCCGGCAACCCGAGGGCGACGCCGTAGAGCCGGGCCACGAACAGTATCGCCGCGGCCTGGAACAGGGCGCTCCCCGCGCGGTTCACGCTCGCACCGAGGGGGAGCGCGAAGCTCGCCACCGTGCGCGAGATCTCGAGATCGTGCTCGGCGGCCGCGAGCATTGTCGGCAGGGTGGCGAGCGAGGAGGTCGTCGAAAAGGCCATCGCCATCGAGGGCCAGCTGGCCCGGAGAAAGCGCGACAGTCCGACGCGCGCGACCAGAGAGACGGCGGGCAGGTACACGGCGACGATGAAGATCGCGAGGCCCACGATCACCGCCAGCACGAAGACCGCCATCGTCTGAACGAGCTGCCACCCGAACTGAGCCACCGCGCCCGCCACGAGCGCGAGAATGCCGATTGGGGCGAGCAACAGCACCCACTCCACGATCCGGATGAGCGCCCGGGTGCACACGTCCGCGAGATCGGTCAGCGCCCGCCGCTTTTCATCGGGGAGCGCAGCGGCGGCCACGGCGAAGATCGTGATGAACACGATCAGCGGAAGCAGGTTGGCGTCCACGGCCGCCCGGATCGGGTTCGAGGGGATCAGATCGACGAGGAAGCGCGCGCCGGTGGGGATCTGCTCCGCGGCGCGCCGGACGAAGCCGGAGTCCGCCGTCGCGGCCTGGCGCAGCGCCGCTTGCTGCTGAGGCGTGATGGTGGCGAGCGGCAGGAGCAGCGCCGCGAGGCCGAAGCCGATCAGAATCGCGGCGAGCGTGGTGGCCCAGAAGAACCCCAGGGTCCGGATACCCAGCCGCCCGACGCGGCGGAGGTCGCCGAGCCCTGCGACCCCCGAGAAGAGAGCGGTCGCTACGAGGGGGATCACGACCATGGACAGGAGATTGAGAAAGACGGTGCCGACCGGCCGCAGGCGCGTGGCGACCGCCAGGAGCAGGGGACTCTGCGTCACGGCGGCGGCGAGCCCGAGGACGAGTCCCGCGGCGAGGCCCATCGCCATCCACACGTGGCTTCTCATCGGTCCCAAGATATTATTCCGGCACGCATGATCATCGGCATTGCGCCCCCACTGCAGGCAGGCTTCGGGGCGGCACCCAATCAGCTTGGCTGACATCTGGCGACCCCAGCGCAGCGGCCCTTCCGGCTGACGGCGCCGCCGGCAGCCGTCCGGCCGTGGTCATCTGCCCCGGGCTCGAGGCCTTCGAGGAGTGGGGCTTCCTTCCCTACCTGGGCGACCGTCTCGCGCGCGCCGGGTTCGCCGCCGTGTCCTTCACCTACTCCGGCTCCGGGACCCGCGCAGACGTTCGTGATCTCGAGGTCCTCCTCGGAGCCCTCTCGAGCGGCTCTCTCGGCTTGCGGCCGACTGCTTACGGCTTGATGGGGCACGGCTTGGGGGGCGGCGTCGCACTCCTCGGTGCGGCTCAGGACGAGCGGGTGAGGGGCCTCGTGACCTGGGCGGCGGTGGCGCGCCCCGATCGCCTCAGCGCGCCTCCCCTCTATCGCGACGTGCTGGACGACCTCGAAGCACGCTCG
>QHVD01000061.1 GCA_003222235.1 Gemmatimonadota bacterium
AAACACCACCTGATGAGCCACGAACAGGTCCATCCACTCGCCGCGGACAAGCCGGGACGCGGCGACCTCCGCAGGCGCGGCGCCCGGGTAGCCCCATACGCCCTCCGGCGTCTGGAGCGTGATGATCGGCGCGCGGCGCAACTGCGCGCGCAGCTCGCGGGGGAACCACGCCGCGGCGACGATGTCGAGCTGCTGGCCGACGATGACCGTGTCCCCAGGGAGGGTCACGGTGAGCGCGACCCGGTCGTTGCGGAGCGGCGCCGGCGCGGTCGCGATGCGGCCGCGGGCGAGCGGGCTGAGCCGCGCCGCCAAGCCCGCAGCGGCGCTGTCCACGGTGACGGCGATGGGGTCGGTCGCGACCGTCTGCCCGCCCTGCCGGGCTCGCACGGGGCCGATGACCAGGTCGCCGGCCCGATCGGCACGGAGCCGCAGCTCGCGAATCGTGGTACGCAACGGACCGCCGGCTCCCTCCACAACCACCTCGGTCACTTCGCGCGACCCAACGATGGCGAATCCGGTCAGCGACGGCAGAACGATGCCGACGGGTTCAGCTGAGCGGGTGCGCGCGCGCACGGTGAGCGTCAGTTCTTCGCCCGACGCCAGGCGCCGGCGGTCCACGCTCGCCCGCACGTCGGGCGTTGGGGGACGGGGGAAGCGGGGAGAGGCAGGGTGCGTAGAGGGGCTGGGGGACGCCTGCAGCGCGAGCACCAGCCAGAGCGCGCCGCTCACCAGTCTTTGACTCCCGGTTCCGCGGCCCGCCGGGCGATGCCGGAGCGGTCGCGGCGCGTCTGCAGCTCCTCCTGGCTGATCGAGCGAAGAACTTGATCAGCCTGCGCCTGGCTCAACCCACCCCCTTGGCCCCCTCCTCCCCTGGCGGGACCACCGCCCTGCCCCCCACCTCCCGGCGGCACCCCACCGCCACCACCGCCCCCCGCAGGCGGCACGTTCTGGCGGCTCGAGCCGCCGCCGCGGCGCCGAACGGCGAGCTCCAGATTCCATTTCGCCGCGCCGTCTTGCGGCTTTAGGAGCAGCGCCTCGCGGTACGCGCGCTCCGCGTCCGCAAGGCGCGTGTCGCGGTGTGCGCTGTCCTCCCCGGCCTGCCGCAGGAAGAGCAGACCGAGGTTGTACAGGGCGCGAAACCGGACATCCGGGTCGAGCGAAGCCGCAGCGTGGGATAAGGTGGCCTGGGCCGTGTCGAAATCGCCGCTTGCCAGCGCGGCCGCCCCGGCGTTGTACCAGGCCGTGTCGTCCTGTGTTCGTCCGCTCAGCTCGGCGAGGTACGCGGCCCGGGCCCGGGTGACGTCGTGCAGGTCCCACGCCTTTTCTGCGGCGCTGCGCCGGCGGCTCGAGCCCTGGCCGCCGACGCGCCCTGGGACCGTGCACACGAGGGCGATCCCGATGAGCGCCGCCGTGCGGCGCGACGCCGCCTGCGCCAGCAACAGCGCCGCCGCGAGGAGCAGCGGTACCCAGGCGCGCTGCCGGGCGAGCTCGCTGCGGGATTCACTGGCCCGCGCCCGCTTGTACGAAGCCACGAGGTCCCGGATCGCGCCCGCCTGGTCCGGCAGCTCCGCCGCGACGAGCGTCCCCTGCGCCGCGTCGGCGACGGCGCCCAGGACGTCGTCGCGCCGAGCGGTCTGGATGACGTTGCCCTGATCGTCCTTCTGCCAGGCCTGCAGCGCGCCGCGCTCGTCGCGGACGGGGATCCGAGCGGGGGTGCGGCCGCCTTCGGCGACCAGGATCAGGTGGGTGCCCGCCGCGCGCAGCCGCTCGGCCTGCGCCAGGATATCGGGGAGCGTGTCGTGCGCCTCGCCGTCGCTGAACAGGACGAGCACGCGATCGGCGAGCTCGGAGCCCGCCCGCAGCAGCTCTCCGCCCTGACGCAGCGCCGGCGCCAGCGCCGTGCCCCCCTCGGACGCGACGTCGGGATCGAGGGCATCGAGATACAGAGTGATGGCCGAGCCGTCGATCGACAGCGGGGACAGGATGTAACTGGAGCCCGCGAACGAGACGAGGCCGATCCGGTCGCCGTCCAGATCCTGAACCAGCCGCCGCGCCTCCCGCAGCGCCCGACCCAACCGGCTGGGGCGCGCGTCCTCGGCGAGCATCGAGCGCGAGATGTCCATCGCGATCACGAGGGAGAGCCCGCGGGTCTCCGCAACGACGCGCTCCTCACCCCAGCGCGGACCCGCGAGCCCGACCACGCCCAGGAACGCACACAGGGAGAGTGCGGTGGGGCCGAGGCGACCGGCCCCGCGCGCCAGGTGCTCCGTCTCCTCGGACCAGAGCGCGGCCCGCCGGATGCGGACCCGCCGCGCCCACGCCGCCGCAAACCACACCGCACCGCCCACCAGCGGCGCCAGGGCGAGCACGATCGGGGCGTCGAAGCTCATCAGGGCACGCGCACCGCGAACGTGGCGGAGATGACGACCTCCAGCCCCAAGGCCAGCAACCCCAGGGCGAGCGGCACCCGGTACGCTTCGTCGAAGCGCCGGTACACCACCTGCTCCACCGTCGTTTTCTCCAGCCGGTTGATCTCCTCGAACACGTGTCGCAGGGATTCGGAATCGGTCGCGCGGAAATAACGCCCGCCGGTCGCGCGCGCGACATCGGTGAGGAGCGGCTCGTCGATCTCCACGGGCAGATTCTGGTAGCGCAGGCCGTCCACGCCCTGCCCCGTCGGCACGGGCGCCTCGCCGCGCGTCCCCACGCCGATCGTATAAATCCGGATGCCGAATGCCGCCGCCGCCTGCGCGGCCGTCCGCGGGTCCACCGTGCCCCGGTTGTTCACGCCGTCCGTGAGCAAAATGATCACTTTGCTCTTCCCCGGGGCGCGCCGCAGCCGGGTCGCCGCCGTGGCGATGGCCGTCCCGATGGCGGTCCCGTCCTCCAGCATGCCGACGCGGAGCTCGCGCAGCGCCTCCTCCAGGACGGCGTAGTCGGTCGTGATCGGGACCTGCGTGAGCGCCTGCGCCGCAAACGCAACGACCCCGATGCGGTCCGAAGTGCGCGCCCGCACGAACTCGAGTGCGGTCTGCTTCGCGACGTCGATGCGGTTCGCCGGCGCGAAGTCCTCAGCCAGCATGCTGCTCGAGAGATCGACGCACAACACGATGGAGATCCCCTCGCTCCGGGTCTCTTTCCGGGCGGAGCCCAGCCGGGGGCCGGCTGCCGCCACCATCCAGGCGCCGAGGCACACGCTGCGCAGCGTGACCGGGAGGCGCGCGACCCAGAGCCGCTCGGTCACCCCTTCCGCGGGGCGGACATCGCTCATCCGGGTGCCGGAGAGCCGGGCGAGGCGCCGGGCCCGCAGCCACCACCACAGCGGCAGCAGGGCGAGCAGCCCCAGGAAGAGCGGCCGCGCGAAACTCACGGGGCGATCTCCAGCGTCAGGCGGCGCGCCATGCCGGCGAGCCCGCCCACGTCCGTCCCGTGGGCCGCGGAGAACGCGACCCGGTCGAGCTGCTCCAGCAGATCCCCGAGCTCCCGTAGCGGCGCGTGGGGCCGCGTGCGCTCCACCACCGCAAGGCACTCGCCCGCGCTCAGCGCCTGGTGCGCCTCGGGAACCGCCCGGGCGATGGCGACTCGCAGCCGGTGCGCGGCCCGTGCCGCCACCGCTTTGGGCTCGCCCGCCGCGAGCCAGCGCGTGTCCGGAATTTCCGGGTCCCGCGGCGCCCGAGGCGCCGGGGGGAGCTCCCGCGGCGGCCGACGACGCCATTTGAGCGCGGCGGCAAGCAGCAACCCCGCCAGCAGCGTCGCCCCGACCGGTGCAAGAGGACCGCGACGCTTGGACCGCAGCGGCGCAATTGCTCCCCGCGGCTCCGGATGCCGGACGCTATCCGGGATGACGCTGCGGACGAGCACGGTTGCATTGCCGCCCGGGAGCGAGTCGGCACGCCCGTCGGGCGCCAGCCGCCACATGAGCGGGAGCGCGACCGTGTGGGCCCCGGGCGACCACGCCACGACAGGGTAGCGCACCAGCCAGCCTCCCCCCCCGGGCGTGCGCCGGAGCGCGGGGTCGCCGAGCGGCTCGAGCCGCTCCGTAGGCTCGAGCTTTCCCGCGCGGAGCCCCCACCCTCCTGGCACCGTGATGACGGCCTCGAGCCAGATGGTGTCACCGACGGTGGGTTCTGCTGGCCTCACCTGCCACACCCCGCTACCCTGCCCCGTTGCAAGACGCCAAGACGCCAAGACGCCAAGAACGGCTAACACAAGGGCGGTCGCCGCACCTCGTGGAACATGGCGTTGTGGCGTCCTGTAACGCCGGTTCATCGCTTGAGCCGGCGCGCGCGCTCGGCGAAGGCGCGACGCAGGGGGACGGCGTAGGGAACGTTGGTGTGCAGCGCGACGCGATCCACGCGGGCCTGAACGAGCTTTCGGGCGCGCTCCTGCAGCTGCCGCTCCGCGGCGACGCGGACCCGCGTGCGGGTCGGGCCGTGGCTCGTGTCCAGCACGACGCGCCGCCCGGTCTCCGCGTCCTCCATGTCCACCCAGCCCACGTCGGGCAGCTCGACTTCGCGCCCGTCGTCCACCGTGACGGCCACGACGTCGTGGCGCGCGGCGAGCCGGCCCAGCGGGTCCTCCCATCCCTCGGCGCGGAAATCGGACAGCACGACCACGATCGAGTGATGCCGCAGGAGCTTCGCGGCGTAGCGCAACGCCTCGCCGAGGTTCGTCCCCCGGCCGCGCGGCCGGAAGGCGACCAGGTCGCGGATCACCCGGAGCGCGTGGGGACGCCCCTTGGCCGGCCGGACGACGAACTCCACAGTGTCCGCGAAGATGAGGGCTCCCACGCGGTCGTTGTGCCGTGCGGCGGCGAGCGCCAGCACGGCGGCGACTTCGACGGCGAGGCCGGCCTTGGTGTAGGGACGGCCGAACTGCAGCGAGCCGGACTGATCGACCACGAGCAGCAGCGTCACCTCCCGCTCCTCGTGGTAGGTCTTCACGAAGGGATGCCCCATCCGGGCCGAGACGTTCCAGTCGATCGAGCGGAAGTCGTCGCCCTGCTGGTAGGCCCGGACCTCCGCGAACTCGATTCCCTGCCCGCGGAACACCGACCGGTACTCGCCCGTCAGCAGGGAGTTGACGAGCCTGCGGGTGCGCAGCTCGATCCCCTTCACCTGCCGGAGCGCTTCGGGGGTCACGATCAGCCGGCGAGCGCGGCCCCGCGACGTACCGGGCCGCCGACGATCTTTTCCCGCGTAGGTCACGGCACGCCCACGGCCTCCAGAATCCTGGCGATGACGCGGTCGGAGTCCATGTCCTCCGCCTCCGCTTCGAACGTGAGGAGCACGCGGTGGCGCAGCACGTCGAAGGCCATCGCCTTGACGTCTTCGGGCACGACGTAGGAGCGGCCCCGCAGGTAGGCGTGGGCCCGGGCCGCCTGCGCGAGGTAGATCGAAGCTCGGGGGGACGCCCCGAACGCGATGAGCGGCTTCAGCTCCGGCAGGCCGACGCCCTGCGGCTCCCGCGTGCCCCGCACCACGTCGACGATGTAATCGACCACCTTCTGATCCATGAACAGCTCGGCGATCCCGCTCCGGGCCGCGAGGATGTCCTCTGCCTCGGCCACCCGCTGCACCTCGATCGGGCGGCCGGATGCCATGCGCGCCACGATCTCCTTTTCGGCATCGCGCGTTGGGTAGCCGACGTGCACCTTCAACATGAAGCGGTCCAGCTGCGCCTCGGGCAAAGGATAGGTTCCCTCCTGCTCGATCGGGTTCTGCGTCGCGAGCACGAGGAACGGCTCGCCCAGGTAGAAGGTCTCCCCGCCGAGCGTCACCTGCTTCTCCTGCATCGCCTCGAGCAGCGCCGACTGCACCTTGGCGGGCGCGCGGTTGATCTCGTCCGCGAGCACGAGGTTCGCGAACAGTGGACCTTTCTTGGGATAGAACTCCTGGGACCGCTGGTCAAACACCATCGTCCCGATCACGTCCGCGGGGAGCAGGTCGGGTGTGAACTGGATCCGGGAGAACGAGATCCTCAGGCACTCGGCGACGCTGCGCACGGCCAAGGTCTTGGCGAGGCCCGGCACTCCTTCGAGCAGGATGTGCCCTCCGGTGAGCAGACCGATCATCAGGCGCTCGACCATCTGCTCCTGGCCGACCACCCGCTTCGCCACCTCGCGGGTGATGGACTGGGTGAGGACCGCATCGCCCTGTTGCTTCACCGCCCGCGTCGTCATTTCAGTGCCGTCTCCGCCGCCTTGCGCACCAGCGGTTCCTTGTCGTGGCTGTACAGCTCCAGCAGGCCCCGCGCGTCAGGGTGAGCGAGGTGGCGCAACCCGTCGATCGCCGCCGCCCGCACCGTCGCGCTGCGGCGGCTCAACCTGCCGCCCGGCTCGGCGTAATGGGCCAGGACATCGAGGGCATCGGCGCCGCCGAGCCGGCCGATCGCCCGGAGCATCTCCGCCTGTACCCCTTCGTCCGACTCCTGCTCCAGCCGCCGGATCAATACGGTGGTGGAAGCCGAGTCTCCACCCGCCATGATCGCGCGCACAGCCGCGATGCGCACCGCAATGCTCTCGTCTTTCAGGGCCGGCATGGCAGGCCGCGAGACCTCCCGCCCGCCCCCTTCGGCGAGCCCGAGCAGCGCGGCCTCGCGCACGAAATCCGACGGGTGGCGCAGCAGCCCCGCGAGCAGGGGCACGGCCTGCGGGCTGCCGGTGAGCCCCATGAGCTCGGCCGCCGCCGCGACGACGTGCGGTTCTTTGTCGGCCAGCCGCGCCTGCAGCGGCTCGAGGGCACGGTCCGCCGCCTTCCGGATCGCGGCGCGGTAGGGCGCGCGCTCATCGACCGCCGTCGCGATGAACGCGTCGAGCACCAGTTGCACCGACAGGGTGGCGAGCGCGCCGACGGCGGCCACCAGCACTTCGCGCTCCCCGGGCGCTCCCCGCGGCTCACCCAGGAGCTGGACCATCCGCGCCACCACCGCGCGGTCGGAGAGCGCGGCGCCCGCGCGGTCGATCGCCGCCAGCAGCCCCGGGTCATGCGCCGTGGCGAGGAGGCGGTCAAGCGCCACGATGGATCCCGCCACGGTTGCGACGTCGCGCCCTGCGAGGAGGTGCGGGGCGAGGGCAGTGAGCTTCTCCACCGCTCCGCGCTGTTCCTCCGGCGAGGCGGCGCTCCCCAGAGCGGCGATCGCCCGCTTGGCCTCGACGTCCGGCGGCAGGGCGTCCAGTCGGAAAACGCCGCCGCTCGGATGCAGGGGCCCCACCGACTCCGGCGACCCGGAGGGCGCGGGGGCCGGGGGCGGGGACGGGGGCGGCTCCGCCGGAGACGTCTCCGATGCTGTCGGCACAACGGCTGCTTGCGGGCCGGCCCGCGCCGGCTCGAACCGGTGTACGCCGCGGCGTGGCCGCGCGAGCGCGATCGGTCCGAGCGCCGTGTCCTCGGACGAGAGCGTCCCCGTGGCGACGCCCAACAGGGCCAGCACGTGGTCTGTCGTCACCCCGGGGGCGAGCGTCACAGCGCGGACGCCCCGGGCGTAGAGGAGCCCTGCGAGCTCGGCGATCTGCGGGTTGCGCGGGATCAGGTGCTGCCCCTGCCAGTGCAGACCCGCCGCAGCCACCCTGCACTCGATCGTGCCGAGCCCCGCCAGGGGGGGCAGCGCTTCGGCGAGGTGATGTACGGCCTCCATGACCGCCGGATGGGAGGGCGGGTAGAGGCGCCGCAATCGGAACGTGGTCCCGATCGCGCCGAGCGCGCGGTCGACTGCTGCCGTGTCCAGGGCCATGGCGCTACCGCTTGATCCGCTCCCCCCGGTCCTCGTAGCGGAACACCCATGTGGCAAAGCGGGCGGGCTCGATCGGATCGTCCGCGGCGAGCCCCGTCCAATCGATGTCGCTCCCCGACTCGGCGGCGCGGCTGCCGCGGCGCTCGGCTTGATCCACCATCTCCTGTGCCCGCTTGATCCACGTCGCAAACTGGGCAGGGCGCAGATCCACCCACCCCCGCGGGGCGGCCTCGCGCGGATCCACGCCATCTCCCGGCACCACGATCACGCTCCCCCGGTACAGGCGCTCCCCGTCGGGCGCGAGGATGGGAATGCCGACCGAGAGAATATGGCTCCGCAGCCCCCGGTCGCGCTCGACCAGGGCATGGGCCTCCGAAGCGAGCTCCTGGGACCTGGAGTTGCCCAGGGCTCGAACGCTGGGCCGCAGCAGGGAGCAGAGGTACGACTCGAACAGCAGTTTCGTGAGCCGCGGCGGCCCGAGCATCTCATAGGCCACGCCGCGCGTCTTGGAGCGGCGCTCGAGCGCACGCAGGTGGTCGAGGGCGTAGCCGCGCAGCATCGCCGCGCGGTACGTGGGACCGGCGGTGGAGGCGTCCAGGGCGGCGACGATGTCCTTGCCGGTCGGGCGCCCCTCCAGCTCCATGAGCACGTACTCGGCGACC
>QHVD01000585.1:0-1615 GCA_003222235.1 Gemmatimonadota bacterium
CCCCCCACGTCTCCGTCGAAGAATACGAAGATCCCGAGGGCGGATACCATCGCGCCCAGGGTCGCGGGCAGGGAAAACCAATTCGTGAACAGCACGCAGGTGAAGATCCACAGCAGCGTGAGAGCCAGATAGAGGAACGGCGCGGCGCCGAAGACAACCAGAACGAGCGCCGACACAAGGGCGCTGACCACGATGGCGAGCTGCGACACCAGCCAGTTGAGGCGCGGGCTCGGCATGCCGAGTGTCATCAGCAGGTATGCAAAGACCGGCGCGAGCTGGCCGCTCGGCAGGTGGAAGAAAAAAGACAGGGCGGTGGCGAGACAGCAGCCGAGCGCCGTCTTCAACGCGTGCCTGACCTGCCCCCGACGCAACGCTTCTTCGTAGAGGCGCTCGCTCTGCGCGGCGGTCGAAACCATACACGTATTCCCGGGGCCGCTCAGCTCAATGGAGGTAGTCGAAGAGGGCCACGACCCTTTGCCAGGCTCTCGTCACCCCGTTCAGCCAGTAGCCGTCCCGCACGTAGACGGCGACGCTCGCCGTCGCCCCGACCCGGAGCGGATACCCTTCCGGCACCTGGGGCGTGATCCGAACCTGGAATCGCTGGGCGAGCCGGATCCAGTTCTTGGGCTCCTGGACGGCCGGCAGGTTGCCCGAGGGGGATCCCTGCCCTTCGTCCACCCCCCAGCCGACGCTCTCCACCACCCCGGGAAAGATGCGCCCGGGATAGGTGTTGAAGGCGAGGCCGACGCGTTGCCCCGGCCGGAGGTTTTCGAGGCTGTTCTCCCGGTAGTTGGCGACGACCCACCACGCATCCCGATCGATGCAGGTGAGGACCGGCGTGCCGACGTGCACGTAGGACCCCTCCCGGAGCTGCACGTTGGTGACGTACCCGTTGGCGGGGGCGTAGACGCGCGTCCACTCGAGGTCGAGCCGGGCCTGCGCGAGCTGCGCCCGGACCGCCGCCACCAGCGCGTGCTCTTCCCCGATCCGCGCCGCCAGCGCCTGCTCGGCCTTGGCGGTCTGCGCGAGGCCGCGCTGCCGGGCTGCCTGGGCCGCACTGTATTTCTGGACGGCATCCAGATACTTCCGGTCCGTGGTGGCTTTCTGCTTGTATATCTCCTTCTCCTCCTCGTAGACCGCGCGGGCGTAGGTCTCCTCGGCGGCCAGCCGGGCGTCGTCGGCCCGGGCCGCCGATGACTCGCTTTCCAGCTGGGCGACCTGCTGGGTGGCGTCCACCTGCTTCGCCTCGAGGAGCGCCACCCGGTATTCGAAGGGCCTCGGGTCGATCTCGAAGAGCGTCTCTCCCTTTGCCACTGCCTGGTTCTCCTGGACGTGGACGCGCACCACCTGGCCTTCGACCCGCGCTGCCACCTGGATGACGTAGGCCTGGACGTAGGCGTCGGTGGTGAACGGCGTGTGGCGATCCGACAGCACATAGTAGATGACCAGGGCCGCGATCACCGACAGGACGAACAGGACCCAGGCCCGTGCCGACTGCACGAGCCTCCGTCCGATCGGCACGAGGGAGCGCAGCGCCGCCATCGCGATCGTCCCGAGACGGCGCAAGAACAAGCGGAGACGATACCAGTCAATGATGTCCGAGACTCGCACTCGT
>QHVD01000585.1:1727-2842 GCA_003222235.1 Gemmatimonadota bacterium
GCTGCTGCGACCGGGTGAGCGCGGCCTCGCTGTCCACGATGTCGGTGGGGGTGGCATCGCCGTTGCGGTAGCGGACCCGGATCAAGCGCAGGTTTTCCTCGGCCTGGACGACGGCGGTCCGCGCCAGGTCGATGCGCTCGTTGGCGGCGACCACGCCGCGGTACGCGAGGTTCACTTGGAGGCTGATCGCGTCCAGGATGGTCTGGGCGTCCGCGAGGGCAGCCTCGACATCCGCTTCGGCCGACCGCAGCTCGCCGCGGTGCCGGCCGCCAGCGTAGAGTGGGGCCTCCACGTGCAGGCCCGCCCCCTCCTGCCAGCCGGTAATCACGTTCCGCCCGTCGGCGTGTCCCGCGACGGCCCGGACGAAGATACGCGGTAGGAACTCGGCGCGGGCGACTTGGCTGCCCTCCTGGGCCGCCGCCACCGCCTGCCGGGCCAAGCCGACCTCCGGGCGCTCGGCGGCGGCCTGCTCCAGGAGGTCGGCCAGCGCCCCGCGCAGTGGCGGCCGGACCTCCATGTCGATCACCGCCAGGGGCCAGGCGGCGTTGCGTCCCATGACGTTGTTCAGGCGGTCCCATGACGTTGTTCAGGCGCGCGAGCGCGTCGAACTCCCCTTCCCGGGCGAGCACGAGGGCCTCACGGCTCTCGGACAGCTGTACCCGGGCACGCAGCACATCCTCGCGGAGGGCGACGCCTCCGGTGCTCCGGGCAACCGTGTCGTCCAGGATCGCCTCGGCCTGGCGGACGGCGTCCACTTGTACCCGGTGGAACGCGCGGGCCAGAAGGACGTCCAGGTACGCGGTGGCGACGTCGAACTCCACGGTCTGGTCGGCTCGACGAAGCTGCAGCTCGGCGATCCGTCCTCGCGCGACTGCCTGGCGGTAGCGGCCGCCGGTCCGCCCGAAGTCGTAAAGGATCCATTGGAGCCCCAGTTCCGTTTGCGCGTAGTCGCGGGTCCCGGAACCGTCCGCCCGCAGGGACCCCGTGTATCCGGGCACTCCTGGATTCAGGGTGCCGGAGACGACGCCGTACTGCCCGAAGAGATCGATTTGCGGCAAGAACGGGGCGAAGGCGACTTGCTCCTGGCCACGCGCCCGCTCGATGGCGGCACGGGC
>QHVD01000062.1 GCA_003222235.1 Gemmatimonadota bacterium
CGATCTTGATATAGAAGTAATCCCCGGTGAGAGTGAAGTCGCTCGCCGGCGAGATGGCAAACCCGCCGCTCAGGTTTAGCGAGGTCTCGTCTCGCAGCGGCTTCGAGCCAAGCACCTGCGAGGGGCGGGCGCCGACCGGGAAGATCCCGATCTGCACGGGTACTCCGCCGATGACGTTGGTAACGACCTTGCTAAAATACTCCTGGCTGATCCCCGGGGCGCGAAACCCCGTGCTCGCCGCGCCGCGCAGCGTGAGTTGCTTGGACGGTTGATAGCGCAGCGCCAGCTTGCCCGTCATCCGGGAGCCGAAGTCGCTGTAGTGCTCGAACCGTCCCGCCACGTCCGCCAGGACTCTCGCGGAGAGCTCCGTCTCCGCGTCCAAGTACGCGCCGGAGTCCGTGCGGTGGTTGTCCGAGACGTCGGTGGGCGCGAACCCCGGGAAGCCCTGCGAGCCGGCGACAGCGGCGGTCCCGAACTGCGTCGTGTCCCCCCCGCTAATGTACGAGGCCAACTCCCCGGCCTCGATCTTGTATCGCTCGCGGCGCCACGCAGCACCCACGCCGAGATGGACCGGTGCCGCCAGGCCCAGACTCAGCTGCTTGGTCACGTTCGCCTGGGTGATGAACTCCTCGCGGAGCAGCCGCCCGGCGTAAAACGAGGTCTGATTCGGGATCCCCGCGGGAGGAATGTCCGCCGGTGGGCACGTGGAGAGGTCCAAGCACGGTCCGAGCGACGTGTTGAGCGTGTTGGTGAGATCGTAGTCGAAGTGGTTGTGGCCGAAGCTCGCGCCGAGGTCCAGCGACCACCCACCGGCCGTCCCGCGCCACCCGCCCGCAGCCGAATAGTCCGTCACGTGGGGGGCGAACTCAGGCAGGAAGCCCACTGGGTAGATCACCGGCCAGTTCCGCTCGTTGTTACCGTACCGCCGGTAAGCGTTCCCGGTCCCCTTGCGGAAGCTGTACCCACCGAAGGCATAGAGCTCGCTTGTGCGGGCATCGTTCAGCGGCAAGCGGAGGTTCCCCAGAGTCATAGCGTCCTTCTCGAGCCCGTCGCCCCAGTGGCTGCTTGGCTGCGGGACCGGGTTGCGCTTGATCACCACCTGGCCCTGGCTGTTGACGGAGTCCGCAAGGTCCGTCACGCTGTTATCGCCCGGATCGGCCCACGCCCGATTGGTCGGCTCGCGGTCGAGGAACTCCCCGAACACGGCGAGCGAGCCGCGGCCGAGCTTCACGCCCCAGCCGCCGTTCAAGTCCGTCGTCGTGCCGTCGTCGGGAAACTGGTTCGTGACGTAGCGGCCCGCGTCGTCGTTCACGTAGGGCGTGAACGGCCCCTCTTTCATCACCAGGTTCACGACGCCCGCGATGGCGTCGGAGCCGTACTGGGCCGAGGCACCGTCACGCAACACTTCCATCCGGTCGATGGCGCTCTGCGGGATCGTGTTCAAGTCCACGCCGCTCGAGCCGGCGCCCATGCCGTAGGTAAAGTTGTTCACGAGGGCGGTCTGGTGCCGGCGCCAGCCGTTCAACAGCACGAGCGTTTGGTCGGGGGAGAGGCCCCGCAGGGTGAAGGGCCGGCCGATGTCGCCGGCGTCGGTGACGCTCTGGTGCGGGAAGTTCACGGAGGGAGCGAGCTGCTGAAGGATCTGGCTTGTCTCCGTGGTTCCCTGCTGCTGGATCTGCTCGCTCGTGAAGACGTCGACAGGGACCGCCAACTCCTCGCTCGCGGTGTGTCGCGCGCGCGAACCCACCACCACGTCAACCGGCGCGAGCCCGATGGGCTGAGCCCGCAAGACGAGATCGAGGCGCGTCGGCTCTCCTTCGCTCACGGTGACGCGCGCAACCTGCGCCACGTACCCCAGGAGCCGCGCGCGCACCGAGTGGGTTCCTGCGGGCACGCCGCGGATCTCGTAGCTCCCCTGCTCGTCGCTCGTCGCGTGCGCCCCGATGGCCTCGATGCTGACGACGACCCGGGCCAGCGAGGCACCGGTGCTATCGGTAACGCGCCCCCGCACGGTCCCGCCCTGCGCGGCCAGCGGGCTCGAGGGCAGAAGAAGCGCGAGGAATGCGCAGGCGATCACACCGAGGGCGCGTCGCATAGGCTATTGACGGGCCTGCACCTCGAAGCTGTTGATCGGCAGGGTCGGGAACACGACGTCCGGCTTCGTGATCTGGTTCGCCGGGCAGCCGCTGGGCCGGTCGATGATGACCTGGTTGAGGCGGCCGTAGCGCCGCATGTCAATCCAACGGTGCGCCCCCTCGTACATCAGCGAGTAGAGCCGCTCGTGCAGTAACGCGTTGACGAACACCGAGTCGGAACTGGCGATCGTGACGGTCGCTGGAAGCAAGTTGCCGGACGTCTGCCGGACGAAATTCAGGTCGTTGATCGCCTGCAGCTTGCTCCCCGTGGCTGCGAACCAGTTCGCCTCCGCCCGCAACAAGAATAGTTCCTCGTTCCGGATGATCGGGATTGAGGAAATGGGAGTGGGGTAACGAATCCAAGAGAGCCCCGACGTGAGGCAGTTGAGCGAGAAGGGGGCGCCCCGGGGCGTCACCTTCGCGAGGTATCTCCTGTCGGGCAGGGCGCTGCTCGCCTGCGTCTCCGCTGAGTCCTGAAGGAACGGATGAACCAGATTGATGGCTGACGCCGGATCCTGCGCCAGGGGGTTGGGGGTGTCCTGGTTGCCCGTGCCGAAGTCGTGGTACACGCCCAGATCCAGGGAGGCGCCGGTGGAGATGAACGACGCGCTCAGGTTCGTGAGGGCGGAGTCCCAGCACGCTGCGCACGCCGCGCCCGGCTTGGAAGGGCTCGCCCGGTACGCCCATACCCGGGCCGCCAGGGCCCGGTTGAACCTGAGGAACGTGGCCGGCGTGTTGAAGCCCCCGAATCCGGGGCCAGGATCGAATGGGATGTCGGTCGCCGCCTGGAGCTCTGTCCTGGCCGAATCGAGCAGCGAGAGCACGTGCCGGTAGGCCGAGTCGTTGGAGACAAATGGCGCCAGCGACTGGCCGACTCCTCGATTGACGTCGATCGGAATCGAATCCTCGGTGTGCGAATTCAGGACCATCAGGAAGGCGAGCGCCTGGATGGTGTGCACGAAGCCGCGCACCGCGTCCTTCTCCGGATCGGTGATCTGCGCCGAGCCGATCACGTTGAGAATTGCGTAGCCGCTCTGGATAGTCCGGAGTTCGGCCGCCCATTGGCCACCCCCGAACGCGTCATTGCTCGGGTCGAGCGGCCCTTCGAGCAACTCGCTCGTGAAGCGCGGATCGGCCGTGTCGAGTCGATACCCTTCGCGTCCGAGGATCGTCCCGTTGAGGACGATCCGGGGCACGTCCACGCGTAGCGCGACGAGCACGCCCACTGCCGCCGACGTAACCTGGCCCGCGGTCGCGTTGGGCCCGATAGGCGGCGGACTGTTCGGGTTGGCGAGGTTGAAGTCGCAGGCCCCGACCGTCAGGGCGCCCGCCAGGGTGAGGGCGACGATCGCCTTGGTGTTGTGGGTGCGCATGGTCAGAACCCCAGATCGATCGAAAAGAAGAAGCTGCGGCTCGGCGGGAAGGGCGCCACGTCGATGTTCCGCGCGATGGCCTGGTTGCCGAAGTTCGAGACCTCGGGATCGAGCCCCTTGTAGGGCGTGAACCGCAGCAGGTTACGACCGCTGAGCGAGATCCGGGCCGTGCGCATCCCGAAGTGCTGCGGGACCTCGGGCGGCAGCTCGTAGGCCACGTTCACCTCGCGCAGCTTGAGGTACGACGCATCCTGCACGTACACCGCGGTCTTCCCGCTCAGCCACGCGCTGAAGCGATCATTGCCGGCCGGGACCTGGTCGACGGAGTTGCCGACCGCGTCGTACAGCAGCTGGGTCAGATTGATGACATCCCCGCGGTGCTTCCAGTCCCACAGGAAGCCGAGGCTTAACCGTCTGTAGTTGAGATCGCTCGAGAAAGACATCTGAAAGTCGGGGTTCGCGTCACCGACCACACCTTCGGTTCCGACGATCTGCGTCGCCGACTTCCCCTGCTCGATCCGGAACGCGCCGAGCGACGTGCCGAACCCCCCCGTGTTGAACGCCGGGACCGGCAGCTCCTCGATCTTGCTGCGGTTCAAGTAGAACGTGTACCGGAGAATCCAGTTGACCTCGGTCGTCCGCACGGGCGAGACGCCGAGCGCAGCCTCGATGCCGCGGTTGCGCAACTTGCCGCCGTTAAAGATGCTGGTGCGGTAGCCGGTGGACGGCGCGACCGACTGCTCCAGCAGCAGGTTGCTGACGCTCTTCTGATAGACCGTCACGCCCAAGGTGGCAAATTGGTTGCCAAGGATCGCGTCCAACCCCGCCTCGATTTCGGTGTTTCGCTCGGGGGTGATCTGCGTATCCCCCAGCCGGAGCGCGTGGTATTGGCCGACCCGGCCGCCGATCGCGTTGGTGCTGTCAAGCACGAAACGCGCCCCGAAGAGGGGCGGGTTGCCGGTCTGACCCCACGCGGCGCGCAACTTCAGCTCATCCACGCTGCCCACGGGCTGCACGAACCGGTAGGATCCGGCAGCTTTGGGAAAGAAGAAGTACTTGTCCGGATCGCCATTCACACTCGAGCGGTCGGCGCGGACCCCAACGGTGAGCAGCAGGCGCTGGTTCGCGGCCAGGACTTCTTCTTGGCCGTACAGCCCCAGGTTCTTCACGGGCTGCTCGGACTGGGAGGAGGTGATGCTCGCCGCCTGGCTTACGTTCTGGAGCCCAAGGGCGATGGTACGCCCGAGCACGTTCGTGGTGTTCAGATCGCGCTTCTCGTACTGGAACCCCGCCGACGTGGTCGCCTGGAAGGCGTTCGACGCCGGCGTGTACGTGTGCACCGCACTACCGACGAGATTCAGCCGGAGATCGGAGCCCTTCCCGAGCACCACCGTGCCGGGTTGGCCGTCCTGCGGCTCGAACTGCAGATCCGCCGGGGACAGGATGTTGTTTCGTTGGCTGAAGAAATCCATGCCGCCTGTTAGGGTGAACCGCAACCGCTGCGTCGCGGTGGTGACGGCGTCCACCCGCGTGGTAGTGGTTCCGAGGATGCGCCACACGTCCTCGGCGTTCTCGAGCTCGGCGAACGTCTGGAGCGGGTTCGACGGCGCGAACGGGTTCGCCGGGTAGACGCCATTCACCGGCCGAAGGTCCAGAAAGCTTGGGGTCGTCGGGTAGACGAGGTAAGTACTGGTCCCCGTGTTGTCGTTGTTCGAGATCCCGCGGTTCGAGAGGCTGTGGATCGCGTTCAGGTTCATGCTCACCTTGAAACGGGTACCCAGCAGCTGGTCCAGGTTGGCGCGAAGCGACTGCTTCTGATAACCGGTATTCGGCGCGATCGCGCCGTCTTTCTTGACGAGGCCCGACAGGAAATACGTCGTTTGATCATTGCCGCCGGTGACGCTCGCGTCGGTCTCGACCGAGAGCGGGTGCTCGCCGTACAGGGCTTCCTCGTTGTCGAAGAACGGGCACGCGCCGCCCGGCAGGTTGCAGATGCCCCTGATGAGCGTCCGCGTTGCGGTGTCGCGCGGGACCTTTGGAGCCCACACGCTGAACGCATCGGTCGTATCGCTGTAGATGCGCGCCCCCATCCGGTTTGCGAGGGAAAACGTGCCGAAGCGCTGCGTGACGCTGAAGCGCGGCGCGCCGGGCCGCCCACGCCGCGTGTTGATGATGATCACGCCGTTCGCTGCCTGGGAGCCGTAGATTGCGGCCGCCGACGCGCCCTTCAACACCTCGACGCTCTGGATATCGTTGGGGTTGAGATCGGCGATGCGGTTGACGGAGTTGTCCTGGTTGGAGGCGTTGCCCCCTGCAGCCGCGGCTGTGACGGCATTCATGTTGCTCGCGATGGCATCATTCGCGATCACTACCCCGTCTACCACGATGAGTGGATCGACGCCCGCGTTAATGGTCGTCACGCCGCGCAGGTTGATCTGGCCGCCGCCGCCCGGCGCGCCCGAGTTCATCTGCACCAGGGCGCCCGGGATCTTTCCCTGGAGGGCGCTTTCGAGCGTCGGCGTCGGGGCGCGGTTCAGCTGCTCGGCGTTCACCGTCGTCACCGCGTTCGCGAGGTTCCGCTGCTCGACGGCGGTCGCCTGGCCCGTGACTACCACGGCCTCGAGATTGAACACATCCTGCTCGAGGCTGACCTCGACGCGGACCTGGTCGGGCGGGACCGGTACGTCCCGGTGCCGGAATCCGATACCGCGAACCTGGAGCGTCACCGGTCCGGCGGGAGCCGACAGGGAGAACTCGCCCCCGTCGTTCGTCACGGCGGAGATCGGCGTGCCCAGCACGGTGACGTTCGCTCCCGCCACGGGCTCGGCCGTCGCGGCGCTTGTCACTTTGCCGGTGATGGAACGCTGCTGGGCGGACGCGCGGCCGATACCGACCGTGACACCCAGGAT
>QHVD01000063.1 GCA_003222235.1 Gemmatimonadota bacterium
TGGTGCTGCTGCTCTTCACCGGCGGGCGAGCACTGGCGGGCACAGGGCCTCGAGCGCCGCATCCGCCGCAGCACCCGCCCGCAACGATCGCTCTTCGGGCAGACCGAACACCCAGCGCGCGCACACGCCGGCAACGATGGCGTAGGGCAGGCTCTGGATGGCCCACAGCGCGCAGTGAGGCCGAAAGGCGCCCGACTCCACCCCGCGGCGGATGATGGCGGCCAGGACGTGCGCTCCCCTCCGCACCAGGTCGCGCCGGCGGCGTGAGTCGAACCTGACCTCTCCCGCCGCGCGCTGTGCGATCCTCCCGATCGTGTCCACGGTCTCACGCAGCGCCTCGGTCGGATCGCCGTCCGCGAGGTCTTCTAGCGCCCGCAACGCGGTCGTGAGCTCCACCGTCCCTGTGAGGGCAGACGTGGCCCGGGTCATAGGCCGGAGACTCATTGGGGTCGTGGTTTTCATGAGCCGTGCCATTCGCAGGCCGCATGCCAGCCGCGAGCCAGGGCTGGCCGTTCCCGCAAGTGGCGACGGTGCCTTGCGTTCGATCACGGGGGAGTCTGCGGCCCTCGGGATACGCGTGTATGGCGGATGCAGAAGTTCGAGCAGGACTGCGCGGAAACGGACAGTGAGGTGGACGGGCTCCCGCGCAAGAACTCCACGAGCGCCGCCTGCTCCGTCGACAGGAATCGTCCGCGCGAGCGCCCGCCCACTCTCTTCCCGCACCGAGCTGAGCGTGGTTGCCTGATGCACGTCGAGCGCGACATACTTGGCGGTCCGTTTCATGAGAGTTCGAGCCGCGGGCTGCCTTCACACAGAGGAGGTATGCGATGGCTACGGGTAATCAACCCAGTCTCTACGAGCGGCTCGGCGGAGTATACGCTATCGCGACGGTGGTCGATGACTTCATCGACCGTATCATGGTTGACCCGCGCTTGAATGCGAATCCACGCGTGAACGACGCGCATCATCGGGTGTCGCCGGCGGGGTTCAAGTACCTTGTCACGGAGATGGTCTGCTGGGCGACCGGTGGACCGCAAAAGTACACCGGTCGCACGATGCGGGAGTCGCACCAAGCGCTTATGATCACGGCCGCCGAGTGGCAGGCTTTTCTCGACGACTTTCAGCAGACGCTGGACAAGTTCAGCGTGCCGCAGGCCGCGCAACGGGAGTTGAAGGCGATCGTGGACAGCACCCGAGCGGATATCGTCGTGTGAAGAGGCGATGCGCCCCGTCAATCACCTCCGGTCCCGGAGTACCCGGGTTCGCAACTACTCCCCGACCGGCGAGGCCCCTCTCAGCGGCAGCCGAGCTTGCCCGTGATGCCGGTGCTGAACGTGGTCCTGATGCGTCGCAGCGGGGTCGTCGGCGTCACGGGGGAGGCGCCGGCGAAGGCCGTCCCCAGACCGACGGACAGCACCCACTGGGGCGAGGCAGCGGTGAGACCGTGGCTGCCGTCCACCGTGACCATGAGCGGCGCCGCGAGCGTGTGGCGCACACCGACCCCGATCACGCGGCTCAGCGCCTGGGTTGAGTCGGCGGTGCCCACGTCGACGCCGACGGACGCCATCCACGTCCAACGCGGGGAGACGTCGTAGCCTCCCTCGAGGTGGAGCGTGGTGGCCTTGGGGGCGTTGAGGGACGACTGGGCTGAGACACCGGAGATGCTGCGACTCGCGTCGGCCGAGAGGTGCGCGCGTCCCGGTGACAACCCGACGCCCAGGTCCATCCCGGCGGCGGTTTGGCCATTCCCGAGCGCGCAAGAGGCGTTGCCCGTCGGCAGCACCGCGACGAGCGACGCGCCGAAGGTCGGCGACCACGGCGTCAGGAGCGTGCGGGATACGGCGGCGACGACCGGCAGGTCCCCGAGCCCGCTGCTCGAGACCGTGCCCCTGTTCGTGCTGTCGGACACGTGCAGGACTGCGGGAATGACGTACAGACTGAGCCAGGAGCTCGGCTCGTACTCGAGGACGCCGCTCACTACCTGCTCCGATCGCTGGCCGGTGATCCTCACCACGCCGGCGCTGACGCCAGCGTCAACCCGAGACTGTGCCGCCACGGACGACGCGACGGCGACGAGGAACGCGACACACCCGACAAGGGCACGCATGGTGGACCCTTACACTAACACCCGCCCTCCGTGATGCCGATCACCTCGCAAGACCTCCAGGACGCGTGACCTCGTCCCGCTCCGCGTAGTCTTACGTCGGAAGCGGCGACCACCTTCGCCGCACGTTGCACAGGAGGACACGATGACGAAGGCATTGCAACTCGCGACGCTGCTCGCTCTCGCCGGCACGGTGAGAGCGGCAGCGCAGCATCCGGCGCACGCACAGGCGCCCGCGGCGCACGTGAAGGCAGCCGCTCCGGCCCGCGGCGCCGAGTCGGCAGAGCATCTGAAGAGCTTCCGCGGCGTCGCGGCGAAGCTGAATACAACGCCAGAGGCGTTGCAAACGGCTTATGAGCAAGCGAAATCGACGAACCCGAAGCTCACGCGGGGTCAGTTCATCGCCGCCAACATGTTGGGGCACAATCTCAGCGACAAAGGGATCACGACTGACCAGATCCTCGCGGGACGCGCGGGCGGAAAGAGCATCGGGCAGACGCTGCACAGCCTGGGGCTGAGCGACCAGGAAGCGAAGGCGGCTGAGAAGGCCGCCAACCGGGACGTGAAGGAGGCCGACAAGTCCGCGGACAAGGCCGCGAAGGGTCAGACGAAGAGTCAGGACGCGAAGACGCAGGCCAAGCCGGACAGCGGCTACTAAGTAAGGGCACGGCGAGGTGCGACGGCGGGCGAGGTCCCTTGGGACCCGCCCGCCGTTTGCATTGGAATCGGCCGCCCCACCTCAGCGTTCACTCGCGCCCGGTGATGACGCCGCCGCCCAGCAGGCGACTGGTGGCGTCGTACACGGCCCCCGACTGCCCCGGCGTCAGCGCGCGCACCGGCTCGGCGAGGTCGAGGCGCAGCGTGGCGCCGGCGACCTCCCGCACGCGAGCGGGCACCGCCGGCGCGCGGTAGCGGCACTGCGCGAACACCTCGTCGCCCGGGGAGCGCGGGTCCGCGAGCCAGTTGAATTCTTCAAGGTTCACCTCGTACCCGAACAGCTCGTCCCCCGAGCCGATTACGACCTCGCGGGTCTCGGGCCGGATGGCGACGACGTACAGCGGCTCGCGGGAGCCGCCGGGGAGCCCGCGGCGCTGGCCGATCGTGTAGCGGGCGAAGCCGGTGTGCTCGCCCACGACCTCGCCGCGCACCGTGACGAGCGGACCCGGCGCGAGCGCCGGGGCGTCCGCAGGGAGGTGCTTCGCGAGCACCGCCACATAGTCGTCGTCCGGGACGAAGCAGATCTCGACTGACTCGGGCTTGTCGGCGGTGACGAGGCCGAGCCGACGCGCAACGGCGCGCGTCTCCGGCTTCGTGAGCTCCCCCACCGGCGTCAGCATGCGGTCCACGACCGAGCGGTCGATCCCCCATAGGAAGTACGACTGATCCTTCCGGGGATCGCGGCCGCGATACAAGGCTCCGTCCCGGGTGATCGCGTAGTGCCCGGTGGCGACGTAGGCGCAGTCGAGGGCGTCGGCATGGTACACGAGGTCGCGAAACTTCGTGAACGAATTGCAGCGCACGCACGGAATCGGCGTGCGGCCGCGTGCATACTCGGCGACGAAGTTCGCGATGACGTCGCGGCCGAAGCGGTCCTCGAAGTTGAGAACGTAGTGCGGGATGCCGAGCCTGTGGGCGACGAGCTGGGCGTCGGTGATGGAGTCCAGGGAGCAGCAGGGCCGGTCGGGAACGTTGTCGCCGTAGCAGAACAACTTCATGGTCGCCGCAAGGACCTCGTACCCCGCCTCCACGAGCAGCGCGGCCGCCACGGACGAATCCACCCCGCCCGACATGGCGACGAGAACTCTTTCCGCCACCTAACCCCTCCGCATTCCGCACTTCTCCCCGTTCACCGATGCAGCACCGCGCTCAGCGCCCGCACCTTCTCCACAATCTTCGGCAGCGCCGCCACCACCGCCTCCACGTCTTCCACCGTATTGTCCTTGCCGAACGAGAACCGCAGCGCGGCGACGCCGAGCTCGCGCGGCACGCCCATGGCGGTGAGCACATGGGAGGGCTCCACCGCTCCCGTGCTGCACGCCGAGCCCGACGAGCAGGCGATCCCGGCGAGGTCGAGATGCATCAGCAGCGCCTCGCTGTCGGTCCCCGGGATCGACACGTTGCACACGTGCGGCGCCCGCTCGGCCTGCCAGCCGTTGATCACGGCGTCGGGCACCACCTCGAGCAGCCGGCGTTCGAGCTCGTCGCGCAGCGAGCGGACGCACGGCGCCAGATCGGCTTGCTCGTCCGCCGCCAGCTCCACTGCCTTTGCGAGCCCCACGATGCCGGGCACGTTTTCCGTCCCGGGCCGGATGCCGAACTGCTGGCCTCCTCCGTGGATGATCGCCTCCACCGCGTGGCGGTCGCGCACGATGAGAGCTCCGATCCCCTTCGAGGCGCCGATCTTGTGGCCGGAGATGGTGAGGAGGGTGCAGCCGACGTCCGCGAGCGAGACCGGGAGCTTCCCGAACGCCTGGACCGCGTCCGAATGGAAGCAGACGCCCGCCTCGCGACATCGCGCGGCGAGCCGTGCCACGGGCTGGACCACGCCGACTTCGTTATTGACCCACATCACGCTCACGGCGGCCACGCCGCGTCCCAACGCCTCGGTCAAAGCGCCTTCGTCCACGATGCCGGAGGCATGGACCGGGAGGATGATCTCCTCCCCACCGAGGTGCCGCACGGCGTGCGCCGCGGCCAGCACCGCCTTGTGCTCGATCGCCGACACGGCGACGCGGAACGGCCGGCCCTGGTCGCGCGCCGCGAGCGCGGCGCCGATCACCGCCAGATTGTCCGCTTCCGTGCCGCCCGACGTGAAAATCACCTGGCCCGGCTCGGCGCCGAGGGCCTCTGCGATGGTCCGCTTCGCTTCCTCGATCCCGGCCCGCGCCGCGCGGCCGAAACGATGGGCGGACGACGGGTTCCCGAAGGCGTCCTTCCCGAGGTAGGGAAGCATCGCCTCCAGCACGTCCGGCCGCACCGGCGTCGTGGCGGCGTTGTCGAGGTATACGAGGCGCCGGGACATGAATAGCGCAATCTACAGACTAGAGCGATTGGACGCCAAGCTGCAGCACGTCTTGCACTTCCAGCGTCTCGTTGCAGAAGAACGGCTCCCCGTAGGCCTTGCGGATGAGCGAGCCGTAGTGCGCCGACTGTACGCGGATCAGCTCGTAGAGGTCCTGCCCCGTCGGGAAGATCTCCCCCGCCGCCCTGGCCCCGTCGAATTGCGAGGCGTAGCAGCGGATGGCCTCGAGCTTGGTCTCGAACGCCTCGGAGATGTCGACCACGAAGGACGGTTTCACCGGGTCTTCGCGGTAGGCGAGCGCGTACAGCACTTTGAATGGCCGGTGGGGCGCGCCGGGGGCGCCGTACCTGGCGAGCCCCGCGAGATAGCACGCATCACGGCCCAGCTCCGAGGCGATACGGTGGTCCGGATGCCGCCCGACGGGGAAGGGAAGGATGACGACGCGCGGGTGCGTGGCGCGAATCAGCTCCACCAGCCGGGCGCGCGACGGCTCGTCGTTCTGGAGGTGGGCGTCAGGGAGACCGGCGTTCAGGCGGACCGCGACGCCCAGCACCTTCGCCGCCCGCTCCGCCTCTGCGGCGCGGAGCCCCGCGTCCCCGCGCGTTCCCGCCTCACCTTGCGTGAGGTCGAGGATGCCCACCTCGTGATCGGCGCGCGCGGCCTTGGCGAGCGTGCCGCCGCACGTCAGCTCGGCGTCGTCGCGGTGGGCGGCGATCGCGAGGAGATCAACCGTCTGCGTCACGGGCGGTCTCCAGGCGCCCGGAATGCGGAATGTGGAATGTGGAATGCGGAATTGAAGGGTAAGGTCCGATCTTCGCTGGCCCCGAGGGTCGACGGCGGCGCGGTCCATTCCGCATTCCGCACTCCGCATTCCGCATTTCGTTCATTCCGCATTCCGCACTCCGCAT
>QHVD01000064.1 GCA_003222235.1 Gemmatimonadota bacterium
CGCGTTCGCGACGTCGAAAGATGACCCGACGCAGGTTTGGCCGGGCAGCCAGGCGATTGCCAAGGCGAAGGCCTACACGGCGAACGCGTTCAGCCTCGACGGGCTGGCGCTCTCGACCGCTCGGCTCTACACTTTCGTCCAGCCGGGGCACTCGCTGTTCGGCCTCAACCAGTCGAATCCGTTCGACCCCGACTTCCTGGCGCCGCCGAGCGGCGAGGGAGGCGGCGTGAACCAAATCGCCGGCGGCATCATCACCTTCGGCGGCGGCGTGCCGCTCTACTCCGGCGGCCACATCATCGGCGGCCTCGGCATCAGCGGCGACACGGCGTGCACCGATCACGAGATCGCGAAGCGCGTGCGCGACGAGGCCGGGCTCAACCCGCCGGGCGGCAAACTCGTGGACGACATCAGCTACTCGTCGGCGGACGGTCCGTCGGTCTTCACCCATCCGCTGTGTCTCAACACATACCGGAACAACGTGCTCATCGGCAGTGAGCTGCCGGCGACGACGTACTGATCTCGAGCTCTTCTTCATCGGGGAGGGTCTCCCATGAAAATGCAGCAGAGGACGCCAGCGGATCTAAGTCGCAGGAACTTCCTTCAGTTGAGTGCGATGGCTGGAGCCGCCGCTTCCCTGGCCCCAATGCAGCCTGGCCCCCGGGCCCCGGCTCAGATTTCGGCCCCCAACGACCTGAACGAAGCCACCATCGCCGAGTTGCAGGCGGCCATGGCCGCGGGCCTGCCGTCGACTGCCCTCGTGCGCTTCTATCTGGAGCGCATCGCAGCGCTCGATCAGAGAGGACCCAAAGTCAACTCAATCATCGAGATCAATCAGAATGCTCGAGCCATCGCGCGGAGGCGTGACGCGGAGCGCCGAGCCGGACTGGTGCGCGGTCCACTGCACGGCATCCCCGTCGTGCTCAAAGACAACATCGATACGGCGGATCGCATGCAGACCGCTGCCGGTTCGCTGGGCCTCGTCGGAGCATCGGCCTTCTTTGACTCCACAGTGGCCGCCAAGCTGCGCGCCGCCGGCGCCGTCATCCTGGGCAAGACGAACCTGAGCGAGTGGGCCAACTTTCGCTCTTTCTTTTCCTCCAGCGGCTGGTCGGGCCGCGGCGGGCAATGCAACAACCCCTACGCCACCGACCGTAACCCCTGCGGCTCGAGCTCCGGCTCGGGCGCCGCGCCTTCGGCGAACTTCACCGCCGTCTCCATCGGCACCGAGACCGACGGCAGCATCGTGTGTCCGGCGAACGCCAACGGCGTGGTCGGCATCAAGCCCACGGTCGGGCTGGTGAGCCGCGCCGGGGTCGTGCCCATCTCCCACACTCAGGACACCGTCGGCCCGCACGCGCGCACCGTGGCGGACGCGGCTGCCGTGCTCAGCGCAATCGTCAGCAGGACGCCGGATCCACGCGACCCGGCGACCGGGACCAGCCCGCTGGGGAAAGCGGGCCAGCCGCGGCCCACGCCGCCGGCCGACTACACGCAGTTCGTCAATCCGGACGGGCTGAGGGGCGCGCGCATCGGCGTCGCCCGTGAGTTCGAAGGGCACAGCCCGAAACTGGACGTGGTGTTCGAGGACGCCCTCGCGGCGATGCGGAGCGCGGGGGCAATCCTGGTCGATGTGATGTTCCCGCACTTCTCAGACATCTCTGCGGGGACGCCCGAGTTCACGGTGCTGTTGTTCGAATTCAAGGGAGACTTGCAGAATTACCTGGCGACGCGCGTTGGCGTGCCCCTCGCGGGCGGTACCCTGGCCGACGCCATCGCGTTCAACAGCGCCCGCGCCGCCCAGGAGCTGCCGTTCTTCGGCCAGGAAATCTTCGAGCTCTCCGAGCAATTCAACGTGGCCGACCCTGCCGCCAACCAGCCGCTCGGGATCTCGTACAACGACGCGCTCGCCGCCGACAAGCTGTTCGGCGCCACGGAAGGCATCGACCTCCTGCTGATGCAGAACGCCCTCCAGGCGATCGTTGCCCCGACCGACAACCCGGCGTGGCCGACAGACCTGATCAATGGCGACCACTTCTCCGTCGGGAGCTCGTCACCGGCGGCGATCGTGGGCTACCCCATCATCAACGTGCCAATGGGCTTCACGTTCGGTGCGCCCGTCGGCATCAGCTTCATGGGCACGGCCTTCAGCGAGCCGGACCTGATTCGGCTCGCCTCGGGCTTCGAGCACGTTACGCGGGCGCGCCGCCAGCCGCAGTTCCTGCGCACGTTGCCCTTCGAGACGAAGGGCCTGCCAAGGACCGTCCGGCAGGTCCGGCATCGCGCGCGACGTGTCATGCCAAGGTTCATGTAATGCCGTAGCGATGACCTTCACAGCGGGGCGGCCGCAGACAGGCCGCCCCGCGACGTGTGCGCGGCTGCCCCCGGTGGTGAAAGCGGCTCTGACTCGGTAGCATATAGGAATCAAAATCCATCGCTCCCTCCCATGAGCGCCGAAGGAGCCAAAGGCTCGGAGACCGCGCTGGGCCGCCGCGCCACCGTTCCGTGTCCGTTCTGCGCCACGCTGAACCGCGTGGACCTGGGACGCATTGAGGACCGTCCGCGGTGCGGCAGCTGCAAGCGCCCCATCCTGCTCGACCGTCCCATCGCCGTGACGGATGCGACGGTGGACCGGGTCACGGCCGATGCCGAGGTGCCGGTAGTGATGGACTGCTACGCCGACTGGTGCGGTCCGTGCAAGGTGATGGCGCCGATCCTCGACGACTTCGCGCGGGAGCGGCAGGGCGAAGTCCTCGTGACGAAGCTCGACACCGACCGCAACCAGGCCACGGCGCAGCGCTTCGACATCCGCGCCATCCCCACGCTCATCGTCTTTTGGAAGGGCCGCGAGGCGGCCCGGCAGGCTGGCGTCATCTCCCGCCAGCAGCTCGATGCGCTCCTGAGCGGCGTCGCGCGCCCGTGACATGACGGCCGGCCCTCCGTCCCGGTACGCGTCGGGGGAGCGCGCCGGCGTGGCGACGGGCATCTCGCAGCGCTCGCGCGGGGTGGCGTTCGGGCTCGCGGTCGTGGGAGGGGTGTTCGGGCTGCACCGCTTCTACGTGGGGCGCGCGCACAGCGGCGTCTGGATGTGCCTCACCCTCGGCGGGCTCGGGATCTGGTACCTCTACGACGTAGTCGTGATCGCCGCCGGCGAGTTTCACGACGCCGACGGCTGCCGGGTGGCGCGGTGGGAAGTCGCGGACTGGTCCGGCGGGCCCGCGCCCTCCGAGCGACGCGTCGACGACCTCGAGGGCCGCATGCAGGCGCTCGAGTCGCAGGTGAGCGAGCTCGCCGAGCGGCTCGATTTCGCGGAGCGATTGCTGGCCCAGGCTCGGGAGCGGAGCGCGCTGCCGAAAGGCTAGACGTTGTCCGTCGCAAGTCATCCCGTCATCCGTGGGGCACCGACGGACCACGGAGGACGGACGGCCGATGACGCTGTTGTTCACCCACAGCATCTCGAGGATTCATGAGGGTCGGGGTCCCGAAAGAGACCGCAGCGAAGGAGCGCCGCGTGGCGCTGACGCCGGACGTCGCGGGGAAGCTCGTGAAGTCCGGCTTGACGGTCCTCGTCGAGCGCGGCGCCGGCGAGGCAGCATCGTTCGGCGACGAGGCGTACCGCGCGGCCGGGGCGACGCCCGGCGCGACGGCAGCGGAAGTCTTCGCGCAGGGCGACGTGATCCTCAAGGTGCAGCCGCCCTCGGCCGAAGAGGTGCGGCTGTGCCCCGAGGGCGCCGCCGTGGTCGCGGTCTTCCAGCCGTCGGCCGAGCGGGAAATCGTGTCTCAGCTCGCGGGCCGCAAGGTGACGGCCTTCAGTCTCGCTCTGCTCCCCCGCATCACGCGCGCGCAGCCGATGGACGTCCTGTCGTCCCAGGCGACCGTCGCGGGCTATAAGGCGGTCCTCCTCGCCGCGACCGCGACCGGTCGCTTCTTCCCGATGCTCGTGACCGCGGCCGGGACGCTTCCGCCCGCCCGGGTGCTGGTGCTGGGCGCGGGCGTCGCCGGGCTCCAGGCGATCGCCACGGCGCGTCGCCTCGGCGCGGTGGTGTCGGCTTTCGACGTGCGCCCGGCCGTGAAGGAGCAGGTGGAGAGCCTGGGAGCAAAGTTCGTGGGGATGCAGATCGGCGAGCAGGCGGAGACGGCGGGCGGCTACGCCACGGAGCTGTCCGAGGACACCCACCGCCGCGAGCTGACGTTTATCGCGCAGCAAGCGAAGGACGCCGACATCGTCATCACGACGGCGGCGATCCCGGGGAAGCGGGCGCCGGTGCTGATCACGGCCGAGGCGGTGCGGGGGATGAAGCCGGGCTCGGTGATCGTGGACCTCGCGGTGGAGACGGGCGGGAACTGTGAGTTGACCGAGGCGGGGACCGACGTCGTGCGGAACGGCGTCCTGATTCTCGGGCCCCTCAACTTGCCGAGCACGTTGCCCTATCACGCGAGCCAAATGTACGCAAGGAACGTCGCCAGTTTCCTGATGCACGTCGCACGAGACGGCAAGCTCGTGGTCGATTTGGGCGACGAGATCATTCGCGACACGTGCGTGACCTACGCCGGGGAGGTGCGCAAGGCATGATGGCGATCTTACAGCAGGCCGCGGTGGACTACTGGTCCATGCTGTTCGTGTTCGTGCTGGCGACGTTCATCGGACTGGGCGTGATCCGCCGGGTCTCGCGGCTCCTCTACACGCCGCTGATGTCGCTCACGAACGCGATCTCGGCCATCGCCGTGGTCGGGTCGATCGTCGTCGCGGGCGCCGACTACCCGCAGGTGATTCGCATCCTCGGCGCGGTCGCGTTGTTCGCCTCGATGACGAACATCGTCAGCGGGTTCCTGATCACGGACCGAATGCTGAAGATGTTCAAGAAGCAATGACCCACGCCATCGCGCAGCTCGCCGCCGTCCTCGCGACGGCGTTGTTCATCTTCTCGCTGTACTGGATGAACGATCCCAAGACGGCCCGCCGGGCCGTGATGGCGGGTGTGACGGGGATGCTGGTGGCCGTGCTCGCGACCTGGGTCCAGCCCGAGATCGTCCACCACGGCTGGGTCGTGCTGGCGATCGTCGCCGGGTTCATCGTCGGCGTCCCCCTATCCCTCGTGCCGCTCACCGCCGTGCCGCAGCGGACGGCGCTGTCCCACGCGTTCGGCGGGCTCGCGGCCGGGCTGGTCGGGACCGCCGAGTACTTCCTCGGATTGGGCGAAAACCCGGCCCAGCTGACCGCGTTCCGGATGAGCGCCATCGTCGCCGAGGTGATCCTCGGGTTCCTGACGTTCACCGGCAGCCTCATGGCCGCGGGCAAGCTGCAGGAAGTCAAGTGGATTCCGCAGCGGCCGGTCACGTACCCGGGACAAAACGTCGTCAACGTCGGGGTGCTCGTGACGGCCGCGGCGCTGGGCGTGCTCGTCGTCGTGCACCCGACGGCCGCCTGGTCGGGACAGGTCTTTTACGCGATCGCAGGGCTCGCGGTGCTGTTCGGCGTGCTGCTGATCATACCGATCGGCGGCGCGGACATGCCCACGGTCATCTCCATCCTCAACTCCTACGCGGGGCTCTCGGCGGTCGCGATGGGCTTCGTGCTCAACAACAAGCTCCTCGTAACCGCGGGCGCGCTCGACGGCTCGAGCGGCCTGATCCTCTCCATCATCATGTGCCGGGCGATGAACCGCTCGTTCACCAACGTGCTGTTCGGGGCGTTCGGCACGGTGCAGAAGGTGAAGGCGATCGGCGAGCAGAGAGCCTGGAAGGAGGAA
>QHVD01000586.1 GCA_003222235.1 Gemmatimonadota bacterium
TGACGCCACCGAGGAGTCGACGCGATGTCGAAAGCGATCATCAACCCATTGCGAGAGGCCAAGCCGCCTTCACACTGAGCGCCCGAAGATTGCGCCTCGCGGGGCGAGGCCACCGGCGTGTTTGTGTCCGGGACGGATTGGTTCCTCTCCTCCAGCGTCGATCGCCGAACGCTCCTGAAGGGCGTGAGCAGCGCGGTGCTCGGCCTGCTCGGTTCCGCTTGCGGTGTATCCACGCCGAGTGCGTCTTCTTCCGTCGCCGGCTCGAGCATCGCCGGCTCAACTCCCTCGGAGACGAATATGGCCGCCGCGGAATCTGCCCCGGCGTCCGGCTCTATAGATAGCCAGGAAACAGTCTACGTCTTCAATGTCGGCTCGAAGGACGTCACGCTGATCAACGCCGCCAGCCGCCAGGTGCGCGAAACCAGGCCACTGGGCGCGTCAGTGCGCTGGTTGTCCAACGAGCAGACGTACTGGGACGGGGGGCGGATCTGGACCTATGACTTTCCCAACAATCTAGTCCAGGCCATCGCCATCGACCCGAAGCAGGTGGCGGTCACTAAAACGATCGCTGGCCTCGGCAAGGGCCCGGGGCACAGTCTGGTAGTGTTACCCGATAAGAAGAAGGCCGCGATCAACGTGGCGGGTGACAACCTCATCGTCTTCCTCGATCTCGAGACCGGCCAAGTGGATTCCACGCTCAAGACCGGCGCCTTCCCTTGAGACCTCCACCTCTCGCCGGACGGTCGGTTCGGCTATACACCAGAGCGCGGGGCGGACACGGTTTCGAAGATCGACATGATCAGCCGGAAGCTCGTCAAAACCGTCTCGTTCCCCGCCCGCAGCAAGCCGCACATGCTGCGTGTGTCTCCCGATGGGAAGGAGGTGTGGGTGCAGACAGCCGAAGCGAACACGAACGTGGTTCTCGGCGCTGATGACCTGTCGGTGCTCTCGACCGAACCGACCGGGAGCTCGCCTGTGACGAACGCGTGGACGCCCGACCGGCGATACTCGATTATCACCAACAGCAAGGACACCGTCGCCCAAGTGTTCGATGCGAGAACGTTCAAAGAGGTGAAGCGATTGACCATCGGCCAGGGCGGCACCAACATTGGGTTCAGCAAGGACGGCAAAACCGCATTCATCGCCGTAACCGGCGCGAACTCCGTGGCCGTCATCGATGTGCAGAAGCTGGCGCTCGAGAGCCAGATCAAGGCGGGGAAGGAACCTCAGGGGCTGATCGTCCGGTAGTCGTCGGCGGGGGCGGTCACGACCATGACCCGCTCGGTCGCTCGTCAGGGCGGCTGACCGGAGTCCGATTTGCGGAAGCGTCAGTGCGAGGCCTGCCGTCCTTTCATCATTCATCGGTTGATCCTGTTAGCACTCTGGCCTGGCGGCACTGCCACGCCGTCGCGATCAGGAGCGCCGCGCCAAAGAGAAATGGAGTGGAGAGGTCCACGGCATCAGCAAGGGCGCCCATCACCAGAGGGCCCAGGATCTGGCCACTATCCGTCATCATGCGGAGCCAGCCGATCGCCACTCCTAGCAAAGGTGGCGGAACCTGATCGCCGATGAGGGCCGTCGGGAGGGCGGCCACGAAGCCCGCGGCGGCGCCGATCGCCAGGCTCCAGAGGCCGAGCGCCCCGGGATGCCTCAAGAACGTCAGGCTCCCGAGCAAGGCGGCATAGCTCAGCAAGCCGGGAATCAACACGCGCATGCGGCCCCAGCGGTCCGAAACACTGCCCCCGAGCCAGAGCGCCAGCAGTCGGCCGAGCACGTTCAGACTGACGAGGAACCCGACGGTTTCCGGGCCCACGCCTCCCCGGTCGACCAAGTAGAGAGGAAAGAGGAAGACAAGAACACCGGTCTGAATGGCGATCAACACCGCATTGGTCAGGCCCATGAGGAGCACACCGGGCGTGCGAAGTACCGCCCCAAGGAGGCGCTGGTCGCGCGATTTTCGCGGTGCCCTCGACTGGTGGGCGGCCAGCGACGCCCAACGTCCCACCGTGACGGCCGCCACCAGCATGCAAGCCGCCTCGAATACGAACGGGCTGGCCACCCCGGCCCCCTGATACAGCCAGCCGCCGCCCGCGCTTCCTAGTAGCAGCCCTGATGTTTCGCTCATCAACAACACGCTGACCGCCCGCCCACGCCGCTGCGCGGCCGGGAGATTGACTACGCTCGTGGTCGCGACCGTTGCGAACATAGCCCAGCCCACTCCGCTCAGAGCGCGCAAGCCTAGGAAGACGCCGTAGGTCGAGGTCAGCACGCTGGCGACATCGATGAACGCGATCAACAGAGGTCCAGCAGGTATCCGGTCGGCAGGCTGACGATCCACTTCCCGGCGCCGAAAACGACCGGGATCAACGTCACCATGCTGTAGCTCGCGGCGAAAGACCGTTGGAGGTAGAGCGGCAATGAGGGACGAAGCACGCCCTGGCCGAGGTTGAACAAGAACGCCGCAGCAAGCACCGCGACCGGCAGTCGCGGCTCCTGCCCACCGCGAGGTGAAGTCACCCGGTGCCTTCGGGCGCGTTCATGTGTGCCGGGCTCGACGACTGGGCGGGCGGATAGCAGCGTTCTCAACCTCCAGACATCGGCACGCCCCTGTTTGACGCCCGCGCGGCGACGTCAGCAGTCGGCGCGACACTTGTTCGAGCTGTTGCTGGAGCAGCTTGAGCGCAGCGATCTGGTGCTGCACGGCAGAGAGCTGCTCGCGCACCAGCGCGAGCAGACGAGGACGGAGAGCCGGACACGGCCCACCGTCCAGAGTGATCGTCAGTGCCTTGAGGTCCTGGAGGGGCAGGCCCAACGCGCGGGCCCGACGGATGAAGCGCAGACGCTGCACGCCGGGCTGACCGTACTGCCGATAGCC
>QHVD01000065.1:0-6403 GCA_003222235.1 Gemmatimonadota bacterium
TGTCCGCGTGCGCGCTCGCCTGCCGAGGTCTCGGCAGTTCTGACGAAGTTCAGGGGTCTGGCGCGGGTGGGAGGATGTAGTGCCCTGCCGAACAATGGGTAGATGGGTCTCTCCGGGACCGTCCGCCGCGGCACGCCAATTGCGGAGGCACAGGGGCTGACTACCGCTGAACCCTACTCGGCTGATCGCACGTGGTTCAGCCGGTCACCGCGTCGCGTGCGCGACCGCCGGTGGCGGGGTCGGATATCCGGTGAGGAATGCGCAGGAGACCGTGAACGAGGCGCCGTCAACGTCCGATTCGCTCGTCGAGCGATGCGGAGCCACGCCATGAGCTACAATGGCGAGCGACCACGCCTTCCTCCGTTTCCGCCAGACTACCGCGCCTCGGGCGTACTGCTGCATGTCACATCGCTACCATCGCGGTACGGCGTCGGCGATGTGGGGCCCGCCGCGCTCGAGTGGATCGACCGTCTCCGCGACGCGGGTCAGGCCTGGTGGCAGGCGCTGCCCCTCGGCCCCACGGGGTATGGCGATTCCCCGTACCAGCCACAGTCGTCCTTCGCCGGGAATGAGATACTGATCAGCCCGGACTGGCTGATCGAGGACGGCCTGTTGCGGGCGAGAGATGTGGAGAGTCGGGCATTCTCGGCGACGGCCGTCGACTACGATGCCGTGATTCCGTTCAAGCGCCGCGCGCTCGAAGCGGCGTCTGCGAACTTCCGCGCGGGCGTGCGCCCCGACCTACGGGGCAGCTTTGAGGCGTTCTGCGCCGAACACGGGCACTGGCTCGAGGACTATGCTCTCTTCCGAGCGCTCAAGAGGAGATACGAGGGTCGCCACTACCTCGAGTGGCCGGGCGAGCTGGTCGAGCGCGTGCCGGCTGCCCTCGCGCAAGCCGGTCGAGATCTGGCGAGCGAGGTCGAACAGATCCGCTTTGCCCAGTTCCTCCTCTTCCGCCAGGCGGAGCGGCTCAAGGCCCATGCTCATGCCAACGGCGTCCGATTGATCGGCGATCTGCCATTCTTCGTTTCCCCCGACTCGAGCGACGTGTGGGCGAACCCCGAGCTATTTCTGCTGGACGCGCATCACCGGCCACGCTTCGTAGCCGGAGTGCCCCCCGACTACTTCAGCAGCGACGGACAGCTCTGGGGAAATCCCGTCTACGACTGGGACGCCCTTCGGCGGACCGGCTACCGCTGGTGCATCGACCGACTGCGTGCCCTCCTGGTTCACGTGGATGCGATTCGCCTGGACCATTTCCGGGGGTTCGCAGGTGCCTGGCACGTGCCGGCCAAGGCGTCGACGGCTCGGTCCGGGCAGTGGATTCCGGGCCCGGGTGCCGCGTTCTTCAGCGCAGTGCAGAAAGAGCTGGGCGCCCTACGGTTCATCGCCGAGGACCTCGGGCTGATCACGCCCGACGTCCACGCGCTCCGCGATCAGTTCCACCTGCCCGGGACGCGGGTCCTCCAGTTCGCTTTCGACGGCCATCCCGACAATCCCCATTTGCCGGACAATTACGTCGTCAACGCGGTGGTATACACGGGCACCCATGACAATCCGACGACGCGCGGCTGGTATGAGGACCTGCCGGACGATCAGCGGCGAGAGCTGCGGCGCTACCTGGAACGCCGCGGCACGGAGGGCGGCGAGGCCGCGTCGTCGTTGATACGCCTGGCATGGTCGTCGGTCGCGGCCCTCGCGATCGCTCCGCTGCAGGACGTCCTCAATCTTGGGAAGGAAGCCCGGATGAACGTGCCCGGCCGGGCGGGGGCGAACTGGCGCTGGCGCTGTACCGAGGAGATGTTGTCGGCCTCGGCATTCGAGTGGTTGCAAGAACTGACGACAGCATCGCACCGCGGCGGGGCCCCTTGATAGTTGGGGGCGGGCTGACGGCGTCCGTTCGACTCACGCGTCGGTAGATCGCGCTGATCTTTTTCTCGCGGGCATGGACCGCGGGTATCCAGCTACGCTGCGAGCTCCTCGTTCTCGAACTCGATCTCGTGAGCGAAGAGGATGAGCTTCTGGCCGCTGTCGAAGCTCACGGTGAAGAGCTTGCGACCAAGATTCTCTCGCCGTGAGACGAGAGTCCCCGGCGTCGCCCGTCGAACAGTTCCGCCCGGGAACGGGATCGCACGCGCCGAGCGGCAGCGCATTCCAGGAAGGATCGACATGGCTTTCCCTCTCTCCCGGTTACGGCGTGATGGTGGTGAGGTCGAACCGGGCCCCTTTGAACGTCCCACGGAGGCGTACGTGGCCCTGGTTCACCATCCAGACGACGGTGGCTACCACCTCGGCGTCCGAGCGGGCGTGCTCGGCGACCGCATTCACGAGATCGAGGAGCGTGACGTTGCGTCCCATTGGTGTGCCCTCCACCAGGACCGGGGCGCAAGTTCGATGCCAGATGCGACCGGAGGTTTCAGGAGTGCTGGTGCCGAGACCGTACCGCCGGCTCGAGCACGGTTTGCCAACCGGTCGGCATTCCTGACGACGAACGGGCAGCGCTAGTCTTGCGCGTGCTGCGCCACGCGACCGGGCCACGATAACGGGGATGACAAATCTGGACTCGCTCCGCTTCTCCCGGGCGCGCGATCCCGTGGCGGAATCGCGGCCGTGGTCAGGCAGTCTTCCGCGGCAGGTCGCGCACCGTCGACGCGATCTCTTGGCTCAGCTCGGCGAGCACGCCGCTCAAGGCGGCCACGGCGGCCGGTGTACCGCTACCGGCCGCCGCGCGGGTGAGGTACGAGTCGCGGCTCGCGAGGAGATCGCGAGTGCCGAGGTTCTCGATGGTCCAGTGAGCCGCGAGGGTGGCCTCGCCTCCGCGCGTGGTGTCGAGGCGGCCGATCTCGACGTCGATCTGGTACGCCGGTAGCAAACCCGCGGGCCGTGGGTATGCAAACACGCGGGCGGTCCCGAGCAGCCGCGAGAGGTTCAGGGCCAGGACGTTCGTGACGTTGCGCTCGAGGGGCTCGGCCCAGCGCTCGCCATCGGAGTACCGGATCTCGTCCGCTGACAAACGGATCGCCAGGTCGTTGCGATCCAGGTACGGGGCCAGACGGACCGGTCCCACTGCCAGAGTCAGAGGCCGGACGCGGTCCGACGTCGGCGACGGATCCGCCGTAGGGGGGTCCATCGCGGTGAGCACGAAGAACCGTGACGGGTCGGGCTGCGGCGGGAGCATCCTGCTGCAGGCAGTCGCGAGAACGACTGTCGCGACCGCAATCCAATGCCGACACAACCTCCTCATTGGCTGCTCACCGTCCTGCCCCTGATGACCGCGCTCGGATTGCGCTCGAGGAAATCGGCCAGCAGACGGACCGACCGGGCCGCGCCGGTCAGCTCGTCGAGCGCCGTCGTCAACTGGCTCCTGAGCGCCGAATCGGGGTCGAGCGCGCCATTGAGCCGCGTGGCGGTGCCCTTCCACTCGTGGAGAGTCTCGTCAGCCTGTGTGGCCGCCTGCCTGAGGCCCGCGATCAGCGGACCGGTTTCCCCGTCGAGCCTCGTCGCGAGCTGTCGGAAGCTGGTGACGGCCTCGTCTACGTTCGCCAGCGTGCCGGGAAGTCCAGCCTCGAATCGCCGTAAGTCTGGACTGGTCACCACGCTGCGGATGCCCTCGAGCGCCTCGCGACCCGTCGCGAGCATGCCTTCGATGTCGGCCTTCTCGAGTTTGGCGAGGATGCGGGTGATCGCCTGCTGTGCCTCGGCGAGGGTGGTGGGGACGGTCGGAATCTCACGGTAGGGCGAGTCAGCGGGCAGGACCGTCACGATGGGTGTGTCGGGAAAGAAGTCGAGCTGCACGAAGAGGAGCCCGGTGAGGAGGCTCTGCGGCTGGAGCTGGGCTCGCAGCCCCCGGTCGTGGATCAGCGTGTTCACGTAGTCGACATTGGTCTCGGCGCCCTGCTGCGTCGCGCGAGCGTCGTCGATCTCGACGAACACCGGGATGCGAGAGTCCTGGGCGCGGTACTCACCGAGGTTGATGCGGATCTGCGTCACCGAACCGATCTCCACCCCCTTGAACTTGACTGGCGCGCCGACGTTGAGCCCGTCGACGGATCCCGGGAAGTATATGACGAAGGTTGAGGTCTTCCGGAACAGCTTCCCCGAGCCGAAGATCGTGATCCCGATCACAGCGAGCGCCATGGCGCCCAGGACGAAGGCGCCGATCACGGCCGGGCTCGCCCTCCTACCCACGCGCGGAGCCTCCCTCGATCCGGACGTCCGCGCCCCGAGTGAGGAAGCGGCGTACGCTGGGGTTGTCGGAGTGATCACGGAGCTCCTGCGGCGGGCCGCTGGCGGCGATGGTCCGCGTCTCGACGTCGAGGAAGACGCTGTTGGTGCCGATCGCGAAGATGCTCGCCAGTTCGTGCGTCACGATGACGATGGTCGCGTCGAGACTGTCGCGGAGCTCGAGGATGAGGTCATCGAGGAGCCGTGAGCTGATGGGATCGAGGCCGGCCGAGGGCTCGTCGAAGAAGAGGATCTTCGGGTCCAGCGCCATGGCGCGCGCTAGCCCGGCGCGCTTCACCATGCCGCCGCTCAGCTGCGAGGGGTAGAAGTCCTCGAAGCCCTTGAGTCCGACCAGCGCGAGCTTCAGCGATGCGATTTCGAGGACCTCTGTGGGGCCGAGGTCCGTATACTCGGCGAGCGGCATCCCGACGTTCTCCGCCAGCGTCATCGAGCTGAAGAGCGCTCCGCTCTGGTAGAGGATGCCGACGCCACGGAGCATCCGGTTGCGCTCCACGGGATCGGCGCGCGTGAAACTCGCGCCGCCGTAGAAGATCTCCCCGTGGACCGGTTCGTTCAGGCCGACCATGTGACGGAGCAGGGTGCTCTTCCCGGATCCGCTCGCTCCCATGATGATGAAGATATCGTTGTGACGCACGGTGAAATCGAGGTCGTGCATCAGAACGAAGCTCCCGAACGCCATGGTGACGTCCCGGACGGTGATGTGCGCCTCGTTCTCCGCCATCAGATCCCCAGGATGTAGAAGGTGACCGCGAAGATGCCGCACGCGGTGATGATGAGAACGATGGAAGTGACGACCGCGCTGGTCGCCGCGTCGCCCACCGCCGAGGCGCTGGCTCCCGACTGGAGCCCGCGGAGGCAGCCGGAGAACGTCACCAGCACCCCGTACACCGCAGCTTTGAATATGCCCCCCGAGAGCATCGTGAGGTCCACGGAGGTCTTGATCCGTCCGAAGTACGTGACCAGCGGGATGTGGAGCATGCCGACGGCCACGGCCGCCCCGCCCAAGATGCCGACGCCGTCGGAGTACAGGCAGAGCAGGGGCATCATCAGGCCGAGCGCGAGCATGCGCGGCAGGACGAGAAACTCCAGCGGGGAAAGCCCCATCGTGGTGAGCGCATCGGTCTCCTGAGTCACCTTCATGGTCCCGAGCTGCGCCGCGTAGGCGGCGCCGGTACGACCGGCCAGCACGATTCCCGTCATGACGGCGCCCATCTCGCGCACCATTGCGATCCCGACGAGGTCGGCGACGTACACACCGGCACCGAACTTCTGGAGCTGCACTGCGCCCACGAAGGCGAAGATCGAGCCCACCAGGAAGCTGATGAGCGTGACGATGGGCAGAGCCTCCGCTCCCGCCTGCTGGATCAGCAGCAGCAGGTCGACCGAACGGTAGCGTGCCTTGCCCCGCACGAGCTGACCGACCGCCTGCGTGACGTCGCCGAGGAACGAGAGGATGGCACTCACGGACTCGCCGCCTCTGATCCAGGCGAGGCCAATGCGGTCGAGGATGGGCAGGGGAACCGCCTTCGTGCGGGCGCCCTTGCGCTCGGGCACCGCTTCGGCGAGCGCGATCAACCGTCGCACGCCCGACGGGAGCCCCTCCTGGTCGACGGGGACTCCGCGCTCCCGGCATGGCTCGACGACCTGCACGAGAAAGTTGACTAGGCTCGAATCCCAGCCGCGCAGCGCGGTCGCATCGAAGACAACTCGCATCGGAGGCTGCCCATGCAGTTCGCGCTGCAACGCTGCCGGCGATGGCAACCCCCTCTGCAGGTGCCAGGGTCCGGCGAGGCGAACCATGAGTGTGCCGTCCGCGGATCGCGAAGCGGACGCCTCTCCGCGCTCCACTAGTCTCTCCGGACGGCGGCGCGCTCGCGGCGACCTTGCACGCTTCCGTCACCGGCCTGCTGCGCCGCGGGCGCGGAGGTAAATGTCGGCGAGGGTCGGCCAGGCGATTCACCGTGCGCCGCTCGGCGCGCTCGGTCCGGCTTCCCGAGAACTACGCTGCTACTCCGGGATTCGAGCCGTCCTGGGTGTGCTCCAAGGGCACGAGAGCGCGACGGAGGTTCATTACGAACGGGATTACGAGTGCCGCGGGGGATCGCTGAGGCACCGGCTGCGCCACGGTTCAGGACGACGAGTGCGATCCATAGCAACG
>QHVD01000065.1:6442-7981 GCA_003222235.1 Gemmatimonadota bacterium
TCGGGCCCGAGCACCGCCGCGTAAACGAGCGTCGGGAGCTGGTGCATGACAGCTCGATCGCACCGCAATCCGCATGCCAGTGCCGGACCGGGTCGATTGGCGTCGGGCGCGTCATCGGGCCCGGGCGGATCCCTCGGGTGCGCGGTTAAACGTAGACTGGCGCCCGTCGACGGGTCGGCAGTGTTGCCGAACTCTCGTCACATGGTTGGCGCGAATCGGCAGGACGCATCGCTCACCGTCGTCTGCCAAACGCTCTCACAACGCCACGCATCCGCCGCTCTCGTGGCACGGCCGTTGCGAACGGGAGGGAGAGCATCGGTTGCGAAGCGAGGAGGCATAACAAGACCCGAACGGCGAGAGGTTTCAACGAACGAGAGCTGGAGCGGAGCCGCCCATCTCTGGGCCATCGGCTACGCCGACGTGGATCGTGCGAGTCAGGTGAAAGAGGAGGTCATCAGGCTCGGGTGGAACGAGCCATACCTCTTCCTTCAGCCATGCCCTGACGACCCTTCCGCAGCGTCGCCCCGAGGCGGCGCCCGCCGATCAGCGGCACGTCTTCATGCTTCGAGCGGTTACGCGACGCGAGTGCAGCGTATGGCGGCGATCCCGTCTCCCGACTCATCGCCGAGCGCGACGACGGCGAGCGCCTCCGCGTCGGACAGGCTCATCTCGGCGACGAGCACGACCTCATCCCCTTCACGGCGTGTCCGAATCGCGATGCGGTTCACAGCCGCGGCCCCGATCCGGCCGTCGAGGCAGCGTGCCCAGAGGCGCTCAACTGCTTGGCGGCTCCCCTGCATCCGCACCTCCCAGGGAGAGGGCGGTGGCAGCGACCCGATGCTCCGCCCGAGCCGGTCCTCGGCCCAGCGCAGCGGAAATTGGATGGTCAGGACCGCGGCGAGCAGCACGGACCCGAGCGGATAGAACCCGCCGCCGATCGCGAGCCCGACGCCCGCCGTTGTCCACAGCGAGGCCGCGGTCGTCAGGCCCTGCACGGAGCCGCCGCGTTGGATGATCACGCCGCCGCAGAGGAAGCCGATCCCGCTGACGACGCCGGCGGCGATCTGCGTCGGGTTCATCTGCGCATCCCAGCGCACGGCGAGGAGGTGTGCGATGAGAGCGAATCCCGCGGCCCCGAGCGCCAGCAGGGCATGCGTCCGCATGCCCGCTGCTCCTTGGTGGTGCCATTGCCGCTCGACGCCGATGAGCGCACCGGCGGCCACCGCGACCAGCGCACGTGTCGCGACCTCGACGACCGATCCGGGGGCTGGATGGAGATCTGCGAGCGACATGCGTGCGACCGAGGACGAGTCTTTCCGGGCGTCGGCCCGCGGAGTCCGGGCTGGGACCCGAGCCCGCGTCCTGGATTCGCCTCAGCTCTTCCCGATCTTCGTGCAGACGCTGGCGTCGCCGAAGGTCAGCTCAACACCTTGCGTGGTCGCCACGATGCCGACCGTGACACCGTTCTGGTTCCGCATGACGTTCATGGCAGCATCCTCCAGTTCGACTTGATGGTACCGGTCACGTCGTCGAGCTCGC
>QHVD01000589.1 GCA_003222235.1 Gemmatimonadota bacterium
CAGGACAGCCTGCTCTTCGCCGCGACGGTGCGCGACAACATCGCCTACGGCGCTCCGGGCGCCTCGCCGGAAGCGATCGAGGCGGCGGCGCGTCTCGCCAACGCCGCCGGCTTCATCGAGGCGCTGCCGCAGGGCTATGACACGGTGCTGGGTGAGCGCGGCGTGACGCTCTCTCACGGCCAGCGCCAGCGCATCGCGATCGCCCGGGCGGCGATCCGCCAGGCCCCGATCCTCATCCTGGACGAGCCCACCACCGGCCTGGACAAGCAAAACGAACGGGCGGTCATCGACGCCCTGGAGCGCGTGGCCGCCGGTCGCACGACCCTCCTGATCAC
>QHVD01000588.1:0-311 GCA_003222235.1 Gemmatimonadota bacterium
CCTGCGCGAATCGCTCCCCGGGTTGGGACGCCTGTTGCGACGGTGTTGGCCGTACCTGCGTCGCGAGCGTCCGCTGATCATCGTCTCGTTCCTCGCGCTCTACGGCGAGATTGCCTTCCGGCTGCTCGAGCCCTGGCCGCTCAAGCTCGTGCTGGACCGCGTGCTCCGCACGGCGCACGTCCATGGCGTCGCCCGCCTCCGTTTCCTCGAGGCGCTCGACCCGGCGACGCTGCTCGCGGTGGCCGCGGTCGCGGTCATCGTGTTCGCCGGGTTGCGGGCGCTCGCGGCCTACTACAGCACCATCGGGTTCG
>QHVD01000588.1:389-995 GCA_003222235.1 Gemmatimonadota bacterium
GTCATGCGGGTCATCGGCGACGTCGGCGTGCTGCAGGACGTGGCCGTCACGGCGTTCCTGCCGGGGCTCGCAAACGCGCTCACCATCGTCGGCATGGCGGCGGTGATGCTCTCGCTGAACGCGCCGCTCGCCCTGCTCGCGCTCGCGACCGGACCCCTCTTCCTGGTTTCCACGGCGCGGCGCAGCCGGCGCATCCACGAGACGGCCCGGCAGCAGCGCCGCCAGCAGGGCGCCATGGCCGCCGCCGCGGCCGAGTCGATCGGCGCGGTCAAGGTGATTCGCGCCCTCTCCCTCGAGGGCACGTTCGCGCAGGCCTTCACCCGCCAGAACCGCAAGAATCTGGCGACGGGCGCGTACGCCACGCGGTTGTCCGCTGGGCTCGAGCGTACGGTGGACCTGCTCATCGCGCTCGGCACGGCCCTGGTGCTGTGGTTCGGCGCGCGGTTCGTGTTGCACGGCGCGATGACGCCTGGCGACCTCATCGTGTTCCTCGCATACGTGAAAAACGCCTTCCGTCCCGTGAAGGACGCCGCCAAGTACACGGGCCGCCTCGCAAGAGCCTCGGCCGCGGGGGAGCGCGTGCTCGATCTCCTCGACCGCACTCCC
>QHVD01000066.1 GCA_003222235.1 Gemmatimonadota bacterium
CCAGCCTGCCGCTGCGATGACCGCCGCTTTTGTCGTGACGTGGAAGGGACGGATCATCGGCGAACGATATGGTGCCGGTATCGCGGCGCGCACGCCCCTGGAAAGCTGGTCTATGGGGAAGAGCCTGACAGCCACGCTCATGGGCATTCTCGTCAAGCAGGGTGTCTATGATCTGGGCCAACCTGCGCCGATTCCGGAGTGGCAGGGCCAGAACGATCCGCGCGGGAAGATCCGCATCGCCGATCTCATGAACATGTCGAGCGGCCTCCGGATCCGCGCGCCGGAGGATCCGGATTTCGATCCATCAGGCCCCTATCCCGATCATCTTTATCTGTACACGGGCGGCGTGAACCTATTCCACTACGCCGCCACGCGCCCGCTCCAATGGCCACCGGGCACCGTCGGCCGCTACCACAACAGCGACCCGGTGCTGGTCAACTACCTCATCCGTCTGGCCGTCGAGAAGCGCGGAGAGGAGTACCTCTCGTTCCCGCGACGGGCGCTGTTCGACAAGATCGGCATCCGGTCCATGGTAATGGAGACCGACCCGTATGGGAATTTCCTGACGCAGGGATACGAGCTGGCGTCCGCGCGCGATTGGGCGCGTCTTGGGAATCTCTATCTCCAGGACGGGGTGTGGCAGGGGGAGCGGATTCTGCCGGAGGGGTTCGTGCAGTTCGTGAGAACTGTGGCACCCGCTTGGGCGGCCGATCATCGTCCGATCTACGGTGGGTTCTTCTGGATTAATGGAAACACGTTGTTCCCCGTGCCCAAGAGCGTCTACTACATGAGGGGTGTCGGCGGGCAGTATACGCTGATCATTCCATCGCACGAGCTGGTCGTCGTTCGTCTGGGACACTACAGGGGTGAGGCGGCGGGGACCGAGAGTCTCAAGCACGCTCTGACACTCCTCATGAGAGCGGTGCCGAGCAGGCAATAATCCGTGGACGCTACTCGTATCGCGCCACCGGTCACCGAGGGGATACCAATGAAACGCACTTTCGTAGTCGCGTTGCTGGGATTGCTCGCCAGCAGTCGAGCCTGGGCTCAGGCAACGAGTGCGACAGATCAGCAGATCATCAAACTCGAACAGGCCGCCACGGATGCCCAGTTCAAGAAGGATCGTGCGACGCTGGAGCGTCTCCTGGCCGACGATTACTTCTACACGCACTCGAACGGATCCGTGCCGAACAAGACACAGGAGATCGCCGAGTCGATGTCGAGCGACGTGCAGTGGACGGATTCGAAGTTCGCCGATCTCAAGGTCAGAATCTTCGGTGACGTCGCGGTCCTGACGGGACGGCAAACCATTCAGGGCACGGCGAAGGGGTATGTCCCCGGGCCGCGCCGCATCACCGATATCTTCGTGAAGCGGAGCGGCCGCTGGTAGCACGTGGGGGGCCAAGCCACGCTCGAGCCGACGAAGTGAGGCGCCCAGCCGTCACGCTCCGAGCCCCATCCGACGCAGCAGCCGCACGAAGCGCGGGTCGGAGCGGAGAAAGTCCATCTCCGGAGCCTTGTAGATGTCGACGACCCAGCCCGCCCGCTCCCCGACAGCCCGCTCGAGCCACTCGAGAGTGCGGTCACGGTCGCCGAGGCTCGCGTAGATGTACGCAATCGGCACTGGAGAGACATATCGCGTCCTCGACACGGTAACCAGACTGTCGAGAATCCTCCGCGCGGCCGGTCTGTTCCCGGCGCGCGCATAGGTTTGGGCAATTCCCGATTGCGCGCGCGGGTCATCCGGCATCTGCTCAATCGCTCGGCGGTATTCCGCGAGCGCCTCCTCGTACCGGCCGGCTAACATGTGCGCCCTTCCGAGACAGCGGTGACCCGGCCCGAACCCTGGATCGAGCTCAAGAGCTTTCCGACATTCGGGCAGCGCATCGTCGTAACGACCGGCGCTGATGAGCGTGTAACCTTGATCGCCGAAAAACACCGGTGTGAGGGGGTCGAGGCTCTGCGCGACTCGCTTTTCCGCCATGGACTCGTCGAATCGCCCGAGCATAGCGAGGTAGACGGCATACTGCCCGCGCACGATCGCAACGTTCCGACCGAGCTGCACGGCGCGCGCAAACTCCTTCCCGGCCTCGTCCCAGTCGAAGTCGTACTCGAAATGCAGGAAGCCGAGCACGGACCACGCCTCAGCGTTCGACGGGTCGAGCTCCAGCGCCCGCGCCGCCGCCCGCTTGGCCAGCGGGAAAAACTGCCGCGATGGAACATCACCGCCCCCGTGACCCTCAGCGAACAGGCCGTATGCGTTGGCGAGACCCACGTATGCAGGAGCGAACGCCGAGTCCTCTGCGATCGCCTGCCGGAAGTACTCGACGCTCTTCTGCGCCCCCTCCGGATTGAACCGGTTCCAGTGATGACGTCCCAGGAGGTAGAGATTGTAGGCCCGGACGTTCGTCGTGGGCCGCCTGCTAATAGCGGCACTGTCGGCGCCGCTGAGCCTCAGCCGGAGGGCAGCCGTGATCGCGCGCGCAATGTCTCCCTGGACGGCGAAAACGTCCCGGAGCTCGCGGTCGTACTCTTCTGACCAGAGCTGGTCTCCGTCGCTGGCGCTGACCAAGCGAGCGGCGACGCGGAGCCGACTGCCCGTCTGCCGCACGCTACCCTCGAGTACGGTTGCCACGCCGAGCTGGCGGCCGATGTCCCGTACGTCCGTATTCTTTCCCTTGAACGCGAACGCCGAAGTACGCGCCGCGACCTTAAGCCCCTCCACGCGGGAGAGGGTCGAAATCAGCTCCTCCGTCATGCCATCGCTGAAGTATTCGTTTGCGGCGTCGCCGCTCATGTTCACGAATGGCAGCACGGCCACCGATCCCGGTTCCCGGTCGAGAGCGGCTGCGCGCCGGGGGGTGCCAAGACCATGAGTCAAGCCCCACGCTGCCGCGAGCGTGACCGCGACCAACGCGGTCAGGACCGCGGGAGACCGCCACCTAGTGCGCTTCACTCGGCTCGCGCTCGCCGTGAGCGCGGCGATGAACGCGCCAACGGTGGCGAAACGGTCAGCCGGTGCCTTCCCGAGCGCGTTTGTGACGGCGGCTTCCACGGCCGTAGGGACTTGGCGTACGGTGGTCAGGTGCGGGATCGGTTCAGTCAACCGCTTGGCGATGATGGCCTGCGCGGTCGGGCCAGTGTACGGCGGCTCCCCGGCGAGCATCTCGTACAGCACGCACGCTAGGCTGTACTGGTCGCTTCGGCCATCGACCTTCGGCTCAGCGCTCGCCTGCTCCGGGCTCATGTAGGCCGGCGTGCCGAGCGACAGCCCCGTCTCGGTGAGCCGCTCCCGCCCCGCCATGCTCACCGCCAGCGCGATCCCGAAGTCCGCCACCATCGGCTCGCCCTGGT
>QHVD01000067.1 GCA_003222235.1 Gemmatimonadota bacterium
TTGAGATCGCGGGCGAGATAGACCGTGGCCATGCCACCGCGGCCGAGCTCGCGCTCGATCGTGTAACGGCCCGCGAGGGCGATCCGCAAGACCGCAGGCAGATCCAGGGTCACCGCCGAATCCGCTCCTTCAGCTCCTCGAACCAGTTGACGACGACGCGCACCTCGCTGGGCTGGGCTTCACGAGCAGTCTTGACCATGAGAAAGCGTCGGCCATCCCGTGAGACGTCGTAGCCTTGAGCCGCGAACACCCCCGGCTCGTATGGCCCCTGAAACAGCAGCCTGGGCCTTCCCGCGGTCCCGGTGGCGGGATCGAACGGCGCGCTCATGAACCGTTCCTCGCCAGCGTTCGTGAAATAGAAGATCTCTCGTCCGCCCGGCCCCCACCGTGGGTAATCTCCGCCGCTGGTCGATATCTGGCGTCGCCCCGTGATCGGGGTGGCGGCGGGGCCAGCGTACACCTCCCAACGGCCTGACTCATTCGACGCATAGGCCAGCCAGCGGCCGTCCGGTGACCAGTCACCGGGACCCTCCACGAAAGGAGTATGGGCAAGGGCGTCGGCGAGCGGCCGCCGGTCCAGCCGCAGGATCCACAGATCACCCGCTCCGAAGAACAAGACACCCTTCCCGTCAGGCGAGACCGACGAAGCCCACTTATCCTCGGGCGAGGACAACAGCTTCTCTTCCGGCGTGCTTCCGTCCGCGGCGCGCCAGTATAGGTCGTACGCAGGGGCCTGCGCCGAATAGATCACGCGCGTTCCGTCAGCGGTCCACAGGGGAGCCATCGCGTTCCCTTCGTCATGGCGCGTGAGCCGCACGAGCACTCGGCGGCTGATCTCGTAGATCCAGATGTCCCACTTGGGCCCGATGGTCAGCGCCACTCGCCGGCCGTCGGGCGAGATGCGGGGGACATGGTAGTCACCCAGGGAGTCGAGGAGAGGGCTCTCCCGCCCCGCGCGGTCGACCCAGACCGTCCGCAGGAACGGGGGAGGGGCCGGTATGTAAGCCAGCACGCCGTTGGGGGAGACGGCATACGCTGCCTCGCCATCTGAACCCCGCACGGCGACGTTTTCGACCAGCGGTACCGCATCGCCGCTCACCCGGAGACGGGTGAGGTCGAATGGAGCGGCTAGCAAGACGCCAGACCGGACGAACAAGAGATGCCCGGTCGGCACGTACCGTGCGTAAGAGCCGTCCTGGATCACGGTCTTGCGCTCACCGGTCGAGAGGGAGACCACGTCGATGCGCGAGCGCGTCGCCGTCGAGATGGCCGTGAACAGCAAGGCCTTGCTGCGGGGAAGCACCTGCGGCCAGTAATGGCCCTGTTCGCCGTGCGACGAATCGGGCGTGGTGAGCGGGTTCGCGGCGCCGCCGGCGGCCGAAACACGCCAGAGGCCGCCGCGAACGGAGGGATTCGCTGGCTTGTAGACGATCGCGCCATCGTCTCCCCAGCTGCCGCCGCCTCCATAGAACGCGTCAGCGAGAACGGTGGGAGTGCCCCCTTCAACGGGGACCTTAACGAGGTGGTCTCCGGTCGTGAAGCCGACCCAACGACCGTCGGGAGAGAAGAACGGGTCAGCGCCACCCTCGGTACCGGTGATCGGGACGGGCTCCAAGGCATCGATTCGTCTCGCGTAGAGCCGTCCGGCGGCTGCGGTGACCACGACTTTGCCGTCAGGTGAAACCGCCAATCCCGGGCCGCTCGGTGCTAGTCGAACGGCCAGTCGGACCACCTGGGGCAAGTCCGCCCTGGTCCCGTGACTCGTCGTCACCGCCTTGACGCCTGCGAAGGCGGCGAGGAGTGCCGCCACGGTCCACGCTAGGGCCGCTTGGTGCATGGCCTTTGTGAAGGCTTCCCGCACCGGCCTCCGCCCGCGCTCGATCCTCGGCATGCGCCCCGGCCGCTCCAACTCCGTGATGAACTCGTGCGCCGTAGCAAACCGATCCGCCGGAACCTTGGAGAGCGCCTTGAGCACAGCCGCTTCGACGTGCGACGGTACAGTGTCACGCCGCGGAAAGATCCGTTGCGGCTTCTCGGTCACCACTTTTGCGACGATCGCCTGCGCGGTCGGTCCAGTGAAGGGTGGCTCCCCCACCAACATCTCATACAACACAGCGCCCAGGGCGTAGACGTCACTCTGGCGCGTGATGTCTCGCTCCCCAGCCGCTTGCTCAGGGCTCATATAGTGCGGAGTACCGACCGACATCCCCGTCTCGGTCAAGCGACCGCCTCCAGCAGCGCTCATCGCGAGCGCCACGCCGAAGTCCGCCACGAGCGCCTGTCCGTCGTGCAGCAGGATATTCTCCGGCTTGATGTCCCGGTGGATCACGCCATGACGGTGCGCGTAGTCGAGCGCGCCAGCGACCGCCTTGGCGATGTCAACTGCCTCGTCGACCGGCAGTTGCTTCTCGCGACCAAGGCGATTTCGCAGGTTCTCGTCGTCGACGTACGGCATCACATAGTAGAGGAACCCGTCCGCTTCGCCTGAATCGATGAGCGTCAGAATGTGGGGATGCTGCAGTTGTGCCGTGAGGCGGATCTCTCTAAGGAACCGCTCGGCGCCGAGCACCGCGGCGAGCTCGGGGCGCAGCACCTTGAGCGCGACCGGGCGGTCGTGCTTGAGATCGCGGGCGAGATAGACGGTAGCCATGCCGCCCGCACCGAGCTCGCGCTCCAGTCTAT
>QHVD01000068.1 GCA_003222235.1 Gemmatimonadota bacterium
ACGCGTCGGCGCGGCTCGCGAGGAGGAAGCCGATCCCCGTGCACGCCGCTCCGGCGACGATCACGACGCGGGCCTCCAGCCGGTCCAGCAGCCACCCGACGAGCGGCACGACCAGCCCCGCCGAGAGCGCGAGGGTGGTCTGCAGCAGCGAGAGCTGCGCGCGAGTCCAGCCGAAGTGATCGAGGAGCGGGGTGAAGAAAACGCCGGCCGTGTTGTAGCCCGAACCGAAGACGAGAAACAGGGTCGCGAACAGGCTGGCGACCACGAACCAGGCCCGGCGCTCGCCGCCGGTCACGCAGACGCCTCGGCCTTCGCCATCGGCGGGACGAGAACACGGTTGACGCTGGGAGGGCAAGGCAGCGGGGAATTCAGTGCCACTGGCGCGGCGGATGCCGTCTACTCACCGCTCGGTGGGAGCTACGCCCAGGCAGATGCGGGGTCCGGTCCGAGCCCCCGCGCAGCCGGTACGCCTCAAGGCGGAAGCGAACCCCGCCGATACAGGGGATGGGAAAGCAGGGTCGCCCTCGGGCCGGCAAGTGCGGATTGTCTCGGATGAAGCTTCGGCCATGCGCCGCTACGGCGTGGCGCTGCTGGCGACCGGTGGGGCCTACTGGGCCTCGCTGGTGCTCTGGCCGCTGATCGATCCCAACGCCTTCGCCCTCTTCTGCGCGGCGGTGATGGTGAGCTCCTGGTACGGCGGGCTGGGGCCGGGTCTGCTGACCACCGGGCTCGCCACCTACGCGTGCGCCCACCTGCTCGCGTCCTCGGTGCACTCCCTGGGGTTCGGGGGCCCCGTCGCCGTGCGCCTCGGGCTGTTCCTGTCGGCAGCGGTCTTGATCAGCACCCTCGACGCACGGCGGAAGCGGGCCGAGCAGGAGCGCGAGCGGATCCTCGAGCGCGCCGAGGGCGAGCGTGCTCGCCTGGAGGCCGTGCTCCACCAGCTGCCTGGGGGCGTCGTGATCGCCGACGCCGCCACGGGCAGGATTCTTCACAGCAACCGGAACGTCGAGGAGATCCTCCACCGCCCCCTGCCGCCAGCTCTGGAGCGATACGAGGAGTACCGCGGGTTTCACCCCGAGGGCCGTCCGTATCGGGGCGAGGAGTGGCCGCTCGCGCGCGCCATCCGCACTGGGGAGGTGGTGGCGGGCGAGGAGATCGACGTCGTGCGGGGCGACGGCGCGCTCACGACCCTCCTCACCAGCGCCGCGCCCATCCGTGACCGCGACGGGCGCATCATCGCGGGCGCCGTCACCTTCTACGACCTGACCGAGCGCAAGCGAATCGAGCTGGAGAGGGCCGAGCTGATGGCGCGCGAGCAGGCCGCCCGCGCCGCGGCAGAGGTCGCGGAGCGCCGCGCCGCCTTCCTCGCCGACGCGAGCTCCGCGCTCGCGGGCTCGCTCGACTACCAGACGACGCTCGCGAGCCTCGCACATCTGGCGGTGCCGTTTCTCGCCGACTGGTGCAAGATCGACATGCTCGAGCCCGACGGTGGGCTGCGCCGGATCGCCATCGCGTATGCCGATCCGACGAATGCGGAGCTCGCCCGCGCGCTGGCCACCTGCCCGCCGGACCCGCGCGGGACCCACCCGCGGACGAAGGTCGTGCAGAGCGGGCGGTCGGAGCTGCTCCCCGAGGTGACCGACGAGGCGCTGGTCGCCGCCGCGGCCGACTCCGAGCAGCTCGCCGTCTTGCGCCGGCTCGGCTACCGGTCGACCATGATCGTGCCGCTGGTGGCACGCGGGCAGACGCTCGGCGCGATGACGTTCGTCACGGCGGCGTCGGGTCGTCGCTACGATCGCGACGATCTCGCCGTCGCCGAGGAGCTCGCGCGCCGCGCCGCGCTGGCGGTCGACAACTCCCGCCTCTACCGCGAGGCGCGCGAGGCTGACCGCATCAAGGGCGAGTTCCTGATGACCCTCTCGCACGAGCTGCGCACGCCGCTCAGCGCGGTCGTGGTGTGGGCGCGCCTGCTGGGGAACGGCAAGCTCGACGCGACGAAAATGCCCCGCGCGCTCGAGGCGATCGAGCGCAACGTCGCGTCGCTCACCCGGCTGGTCGAGGACCTGACGGACGTCTCGCGCATCGCTGCCGGCAAGCTTCGCCTGAAGACCGAGCCGGTGGACCTGTGGGAGGTGAGCGCCGCCGCGATCGTGGCCGTCCGTCCGGCGGCGCAGGCGAAGGGCATCCGGCTCAAGTCGATCCTCGGCGGCGCAGCACGCCGGGTGTGGGGCGACGGTGGCCGCTTGCAGCAGGTGGTCTGGAACCTGCTCTCGAACGCCATCAAGTTCACGCCCGAGGGCGGTGGCGTCGAAATCTGGGTCGGGCTGGCAGACGGGCGGGCGCAGATCGTCGTGAGCGACACGGGCAGAGGCATTGGCCCCGACTTCCTCCCCTTCGTCTTCGAGCGCTTCCGACAGGCCGACAGCGCCACCACGCGCACGCACGGCGGCCTCGGGCTCGGGCTTGCCATCGTGCGTCAGGTGGTCGAGCTGCACGGCGGAACGGTGCGTGCCGAGAGCCCCGGGGAGGGGCAGGGCGCCACCTTCACGGTGAGCCTGACGATTCCGACCTTCCGGCTCGACGGCGCGGAGGGACACGAGGCGCCGGGCAAGGTGGACGCGCCGTCGCTCGAGGGGCTGCGCGTGCTGGTGGTCGACGACGAGGCCGACGCGCGCGAGTCGCTCACGGTCGTCCTCGAGCAGTGCGGGGCGGTCGTGACCGCGGTCGCCTCGGTGCGCGAGGCGCTCGGCGCGTTCGCGCGCCAGCGGCCCGACATCTTGGTGAGCGACATCGGCATGCCCGAGGAGGACGGCTACTCGCTCATCGAGAAGGTGCGCGTGCTCGAGGCCCAGCGGGGGGGACGGATCCCCGCCGTGGCCCTGACGGCGTACGCGGCGCCGGAGGACCGTCGGCGGGCCCTCGCCGCCGGCTACGAGCTGCACGTGCCCAAGCCGGTCACGCCCGAGGAGCTGGTCACGGCGGTGGCGAACCTGAGCGGCCGAAGCGCGGCGTGACCGGCGCCCCTCGGCTCGCCCTCCTCCTCGGGCGCCGGGGCTCTCAGTCTCCTGGCTCCATCATCAGGATGGCGCCATGCACGCGCTTGTCGGTCCCGGCGAGCGGGACGCACGCCACGGCGCACCTGATGGCCTTCCCGCGCCGGTTGCGCCCGTCGAGCACCAGCCGGTGCCGGTCGCTGCTCCCGGCCAGGCATTCGCGCAGCGGCGTCTTCAGCTCCTCGACGGGCAGGCCGATGTCGAGAGTCAGGAAGGGCTTCCCCCGCACCTCGTCGGCGCGCAGGCCCCAGAGGTCCTCGGCCTTGCGGTTCCAGAGCTCGACCGCCAGGTTCGCGTCGAGGACGACGACCCCCGCCTCCATGCTGGCGACGATGGACTCGAGGAAGGTGTTGGCGCGGTTCAGCTCGTCCGTCCGGGCGCGCAGCTGGTCGTTCGTCGTCTGCATCTCCTCGTTGGTCGACTGCAGCTCCGCGTTCATGGTCTCCATCTCCTCGTTGGAGGACTGCAGCTCCTCGTTGGTCGTCTCGAGCTCCTCGACGGTCGATTGCAGCTCTTCGTTGGTGGTCTGGAGCTCCTCGTTGGTCGACTGCAGCTCCTCGTAGGCCGTCTCCAGCTCGGAGTGCGACCGCTCGACCTCCTCGCGGAGCTGCGCGTAGCGAGTGACGTCCGTGAAGGTGATCGCCGCCCCGAGCGGCTGGCCGCCGTCGTCGCGCAGCGTCGTGACCAGCACGTCGTAGTATCGGGTCTGCCCGTTGGGGCTCGACCGCTCGACGTTCGTCACCCCAGCTGGCCGGCGCTCCGCGAGCGCCCGCTCGATCAGCGGGCGCAGCTCAACGGGCCGATAGCACAGCTCCACGTCGCGCAAGGGCCGCCCGACGTCCCGGGCGCTCAGCCCGAAGCGGGCACGCATCAGCTCGTTGGCGAGCACGATCGTATCGTTCGCATCCACCACCACCTGGCCCACCGAGACGGCGTCCATCGCGAGCGCGCGCAGCCGCACTCCCTGCGCCGTGCTGGTTTCGGCCTCCGCATCGCCGCCCTGGGCGAACGTCGGGCGATCGGCGAGGTTGACCTTCGGCGTCCTCATGAAGATACGCTGCTTCAGGTTGACCGGCGTGAACAGGTTGGCGTGCATGAGGAGCATCTCCGCCTGCCCCAGGATGACGAAACCCGTCTCGTTGAGCGCGAAGTGGAATCGGTCGAGGATCTGCCGCTGCGCCTCGAGGTTGAAGTAGATGAGGGTGTTGCGGCATGCGAGCAGGTCGAGATGCGAGATGGGCGCATCCGCGATCAGGTCCAGGCGTCCGAAGATGATCGGCCGGCGCAGCTCGTGGCGAAAGACGTAGCGGGCCGCCGCGCGCTCGAAGTACTTCTCGCGGAGGTCGGCGGAAACGGGCTCGAGATCCTCGAGGCTATAGCTCCCCTGGCGGGCCTGCGAGATCGCGTCCTCGTCGACGTCGGTGGCGAAGAGCTTCACTCGCTGGCAGAAGGCCTCGGTGCCGAGCAGCTCCGCGAACGCGATCGCGAGACTGTACACCTCCTGGCCGCCGGCGCACCCGGCGCTCCAGACGCGGATCGGTCCGGCGGTCTTGGCGGCGAGCAGCTTCGGCAGGATGTCGGTGCGCAGGCATTCCCACGCTGGAGCGTCGCGGAAGAAGCTCGAGACGTTGATCAGCATGGTGTTGAAGAGGGCGGCGAACTCCTCGGGATGCACGTCGAGGTAGTCGACGTAGTCGCCGAAGCCCCGCAGGTTGAGCGCCTCTACGCGCTTGGTCACACGCCGCGCGATGCTCGGCCGCTTGTACCCGGTGAAGTCGAATCCACGTGTGTTACGGAGATGCTCGAGGAGCGCCTCGAGCATGCGGCCCTCTTCCGCTTCCATCACTGCGCCTGCCCCTTCATCACCAGCGTCACCAGCGCGGGCGCGATCTCCTCGAGCGGCAAGACGAAGTCGACGTTGCCGCTGTCGATGGCGGCGCCGGGCATGCCGAAGAACTCCGATGTCCTCTGATCCTGCGCGAGGACGGTGCCGCCCATCTTCTTGATGGCCTTGACCCCCATCGAGCCGTCGCCGCCGCTGCCGGAGAGCACGACGGCGATCGCTCGGTGCTCGTAGCCCGCCGCCACCGACTCGAACAGGAGGTCCGCGGAGGGGCGCACGAAGTGCACCAGCTCGGTTTGCGTGAGGGAGAGGCTGCCGTCGCCGTTCAGCAGCAGGTGCCGGTTGGGCGGAGCGATGTAGACCCTTCCGGGGACCAGGTGGTCCCCGTCCTCGGCCTGCTTCACCTCCAGGCGCGTGCGGCGATTCAGGATGTCGGCCATCAGGCTTCGGTGGCGCGGGTCGAGGTGCTGCACCACGAGGATGCCGGCCGGGAACCCGGCCGGCAGGTCGGCGAGCACGCTGCTGAGTGCAGTGAGTCCCCCCGCCGACGCGGCAAGCGCGACCACGTCGAAGGCGGCGTCCACGACAGGCCTCCCGGCCGGACCGGGAGGGCGGTGAGCCCGTCTGTTCCCGGCCGGCGGCCACCCTAGGACGGGTGGCGGCGACCGTCAAGCAAGCCTCGCCCGTGGCCCGTCCGAGCCATCCATATGTGCGTCATGACTTGAGCCGCCGCCTGGCGGCGTCGAGGTCCAGGACCACCCACAGGACGACGTCGTCGGGAGGGCGTTGGCTCCGTCGCGGCGAGGCGAGGACCTCCCAGTGACGCGCCCCGCGCGGGCTCAGGCCCGCCACGTGGAGCCGGCCGTCGCGCGTGCGGGCCAGTCGGAGCGCGCCGATGGTGCGCAGGAACGCGGGCGGCCGGGTCCTGAGAAAGCGCAGGAAGCGTGCCGCGCCCCGCACCGTCAGCCCGACGCCGACCAGCTCGTTCGCCAGCACGAACTCGATCAGGTTGTCGTCGGAGTACAGGCGCGGCTTCCCGGCGCCGACGGGGTCGGCGATCTCCGGCCGCACGACACGCTTCTCCGCCCAGTCGATGACCTGCCGCGGCTGGAGGCCGACCTTCGCACACACTGCGGCGCGGGAGTGGCCACGAGGAGGCATATACGTACCCGTGTGCTCCTTCACGCTCCGCGTCAATAGCGCGCGCCCCACGGCTTTTTTTTTCGCGCCTCCCAAATGTGCGGGAGCAGGTTGCG
>QHVD01000069.1 GCA_003222235.1 Gemmatimonadota bacterium
TGCTCGGGTTCATGTTCAAGCACAGCGGAATGTCGAGTTGCCCGGTATTCACGCCGAACGGCACCACCGGCAACACGACCACCCGCGCGCCGTGTTCCGACGCGTGCCGCGCCGCGAGGGCCGCGATCCGCTCCGTCTCGATGTTGTCGGTGGAGTAGGGGAGGTGGAGGTTGTGCGCCTCGGTCGCCCCCCACGGCAGCACGGCGACCTCGTAGCGCGTGTCGCGCACGGTCTTCCAGGTCAACTCGTTCAGAATGTACGGGCGCGGGGGCATCGGGGCACCGTCGGAGCCGGGACCCCCGATAGTAGCACGCCGCCCGTGCGTGCGCAGGGTGAGCCTTGGCTGCGGCCGAGGATCAGAAGAAGATCAAGGTGATCGCGACGAAGAGCGGCAACAGGATTCCGCCGCTGTAGGCCATGTACCTGAGGAACGAGGGCATCTTGATCCCGTTCTCCTCGGCGATCGCCTTGACCATGAGATTGGGCGCGTTCCCGATGTAGGTGTTCGCGCCCATGAACACCGCCCCCGTGGAAATCGCGGCGAGGAGGCGGGCCGCCGCAGGATCGCGTGCGAGCGCGCCGAGGAACGCCCCGTGCGCGGTGATGCCCTCGAGTCCGGCCGCGCCGGCGGCGGAGGCGAGATAGGTCGGGGCATTGTCGAGTACGCTGGACAACGCCCCCGTCGCCCAGAAGAACTCCCGGGGGTTGGACACGCTGAACCCCAGGCCGAGCACCGTGCGCGCTCCCTGGCTCCACGCGTTCAGGATCTCGAGCACCGGCGCCATCGTGACGAAGATTCCCGCGAACAGGACCGCCACCTCGACGATCGGCCCAAACGTGAAGGCGTTGCGCTCGCGGTTCTCGCGTGACGTCCCGAAGTACGCGGTGAGCGCGAACGCCGCGAGGATCGCCTCCTGTTTCCCCGCAGCCCAGGGCCGGCCCTCCGCCGCGGCTTTGCCGGCGGCGAGGATCGTCAGAACCACGCCGCCGAGGGCCGCAATCGAGACCCCGCCCCGCAGCCGCAGCGGCTCGTGCACCATCACCTGCTCGAGCTGCGAGCCGGGACGCTCCCGCTCCTCGCGGTCCAGGGCCCATTGATCCCACAGGTTGAAGACGACGAGCAGGGCGGCCGTCATGACGGCCCACTGCGGCCACAGCCGCAGCGTCCACTCGAACGGCACGCCCTTGAGGAAGCCGAGGAGCAGCGGCGGGTCGCCCAGCGGCGTGAGCAGGCCGGCGCAGTTGGCGACCAGGAAGATGAAGAACACGACGATGTGCGCCGTGCGGCGCCGGCTCCGGTTGGCCCGGAGCAGCGGGCGGATCAGCAGGGCCGACGCCCCGGTCGTCCCCACGACGTTCGCGAGCACGGCCCCGGCGCCGAGCAGCGCCGTATTGCCGAGCGGCGTGCCCGAGAGCGACCCCTCGAGGTGGACGCCGCCCGAGATCACGTACAGCGCCGTGATCACGACCACGAACGAGACGTAGTCGCGCGCCTTCTCCTCGAGGGCCAGGCGGCCCGGCTCTCCGAGGGCGGCGCCGAGGTACAGCACGACCGGCAGCGACGCCACCGCCGCGACGAGCCCTTTGTTGCGGTTCGAGTGCCACCACCGCGGCGCGACGAGCGGGCCGACCGCGACGGCGGCGAGCAACGCCATGAACGGTAGGACCGTCACGAGCGGCAGATCGGCGCCGAGGAGGGGCAACGCCCGCGTCCCTCAGGCGCCGCTCATCGCTGACCGCTCATCGCTTCCCCCACGTGGACCGCACGTCGCTGGTCACCAGGGCGACCAGGCGCTCGACCAGCCGCCCGTACGCTTCCTTGGGATCTTTGGCGCGGAACTCGACCTCGCCGCCACCAGCGCGACCTGGCCGACCTTGTCGGTCGCCCAGGCACTCGAGCGCCACAGGGTCCCGCCTGACTGGGTCGAGAGCAGCCAGCGCGCCCAAGCGTCTTTCCATGGTCCACCTCGTCAACAGGGTTGACCGGCGGTCCAGAGTAGGCGGGCCCGTGCCGTCGGTCAAGCAGGTGGTAGCCCTGCCGCGTGACGGCGGCGGGCCCGCCCGCCGGCCCGTGGCCCGCGGGCCAAAGGAACACGTTCGTACACCGGTGGCGTGCGGCGGGACTATTCCCGGTGCATAGCCGCCGGCTCCGGGCGGTCTCCGGGAGGAGGGGTGCCGGCCCTCAGGCGGCCGGGGCGGCAGCCACCGCGAGCGCCTCCCTGTGCTTGGCGGGGAGCAGCGCCACCGCGATCTCTGCTAGCCGCGCAACCGCCGCAGCCTCGCGCTCCGGCAGGAGCAGCGCTCGGTACATCCCTGCGACGAACCCGAGCCCGTCCACGACGCGCGCCGCCGCCGCGTGCGTGTCCGCGCCCCCGCCCCCGCCCCCGTCGCAGGCGGCGACCACGCGATCCGCGATCGCCCCACGCCGGGAGGCGATGAACTGCTCCAAGTCCTCGCCCAGCTCGAGTTGATCGCCGGGCGAGAGGGCGAGCGGGAGGAGCGCCCGCGCATAGTCGTCCCAGCTGGCCGCGAGCCCGGCGTTCTCGTCGCGCATGAGCTGCCTCGCACGCTCGGGGCTCAGCGTGAGCCGGAGCGCCGGCGCTCGGCGCGGCAGCAGGGGGTGCAGGTCGTAAAGCGTGCTGGTCCACACGCCGCCGAGATACCGGCGGCGGCAGGCGAGCCGCTCGAGCAGGGGCGCCCACGGCTCGGCACGGAGCGGGGCGTCGTACTTCGAGTCGAAGAGGATGACGTGCTCCGCGTCCGCGGCCACCGCCGTCACCCAGTGCTCCCACTGGTCAAGGCAGAGGAGCACGGGCACCCACCGGTCGAGCCAGGCCACCGCCGCCCGGTGCGCGGCGTGCGCGTTCGTCCACCGCTCGGTCCTGAGCTCGGCCCCGTGCAGTCGCGCCGCGCGCCGGAGTCCCGGCTCGTCCGTCCCATACTGCTCCGTGCTCCCGGCCGCGCTGGCGAGGGCGTCCTCGCGCGCGAACACACCGAGCGCGAGCAGCCCGTGCTTGAGCGCGAACGGGCCGCACGTCCAGGAGTTGGGCTGAGCGTAGATCGCCATACGAAGAAGCCCCCGCGAGCCTGCGGGGGGGCAGGAAATATAACGCCGAAGCGGGAGGCCTCTCCGGGAGGGTGGCGAGCTAAATTATTCTGTGACAATAAGTTGGTGCGGCCGGCTGGGGTCCTCAGCCCTGCCTCTTCTCGCGGACGGTTTCATGACACTGCCGCTCGGGAGGGGGCCAGGAGGTGGTGTCACACCCCCCTTTCATCTTGATCGAGCCACCTTCGGAGCTCGATCGATGCCGCGAAATCGCCCTGCCGTATCGCAGGTTCGCCCCACGCGCCCGGCCAACCGTCGCAGGTTGATGGTCGGGAGAGACAAGCCAGAGGAGCCGGTAGCGACGAGCCATGGGCTCTCCAAATCCCGGGTTTGCTCCGGCCTGCAGTGTCATAAGAAGCTCTGGTGGGAGGTGCACGATGAAGACCTACCCGAGCGCGACGCCGCAACCGAGTTCATCCTGAACCAGGGCAGGGAGGTGGGCGAGCTGGCGCGCAACCACGCGCCGGGCGGCGTGCTCATCGACTTCCCCCACGACGCCTACCTCGAGAGAGTGCGGGCGACGCGAGCGGCGCTGCGCCACGGCACGCGCCGGATCTACGAGGCGTCCTTCCTTGCGGAGGGGGTGTTTTGCTCGATCGACATCCTCGAGCGCGAAGGCCCGCGCTTCACCGCGGTCGAGGTGAAGTCCTCGACCAAGGTGAAGCCGGAGCACATCGGCGACGTGGCGGTCCAGGTGCACGTGGCCCGGCGTGCGGGGGTGAACGTCACGCGCGCCGAGGTGATGCACCTGAACCGGGCCTGCACGCACCCCGACCTGAGCGATCTGTTCGTGCGTGAAGACGTGAGTCCGAGGGTCGAAGCGTTCCTGCTCGACCTGCCGCCGGAGCTCGCCGCGCAGTTCGCGATGCTCGCCGGGCCGCTTCCGGAGGTCGCGATCGGCCGCCACTGCTTCGCGCCGCGGGACTGTCCCTTCCTGGAGCGGTGCTGGGCGGAGGCGCCGGAGCACCACGTCACGTCGCTCTATGGCATCCGTTCCGACGCGGCCTGGGCGCTGGCGGGCGACGGTCACGAGACGATCCTCGACCTGCCGCCGAGCGTCAGGCTGAGCGCGGTCGCCGCGCGTCAGGTGCGGGCGGTGCGGAGCGACGCGCTCATCGTCGAGCGGGGCCTCGGCGCCGCGCTCGCGAAGCTCGATGCGCCGCTCGCATACCTCGACTTCGAGACCGTCGGGCCGGCCGTTCCCGTGTGGCCCGGGTGTCACCCCTACACCGCTGTGCCGGTCCAGTTCAGCTGTCACGTCCAGGACCGGCGCGGCGGCGTGGCGCACCGGAGCTGGCTGGCCGAGGGTCCGGGCGACCCGCGCCCCGCCCTTGCGGCGGCGCTCGTCGCCGCATGCCGCGGGGCGAAGTCGGTGCTCATGTACACCCGGTACGAGCGCGCCCGGATTCGAGACCTGGCGGACGCCGTGCCCGCGCTCGCGGACGCGCTGCGCGACCTCGACGGGAGACTCGTGGATCTCGCGGCCGTAGTACGGAGTCACGTGTATCACCCCGACTTCGGCGGTAGCTTCAGCATCAAGGACGTGTTGCCGGCGCTCGTGCCGGAGCTGAGCTACGGCGGGCTCGCGATCAACGACGGCAGGTGGGCGAGCGCCGAGCTGTACCGGCTTCTGTTGAAGGGCGACTCGATGACGCCTGAGGAGCGGGCGACGCTGCGGGCGGACCTCCTCGAGTATTGCAAGATGGATACGTGGGCGATGGTGAAGCTGCTGGAGCGGCTGCGGGAGCTGGCGGGAAACGGTGGCGCGAGGGGGTGACTTGACCAAGACCGAGCGCTGGCTCAACCTCATCGCGTTCTTGCTGGATCACCACTATGCCGTGACGCGGGAGGAAATCCTGAGCCAGGTGGAGGACTACAAGTCCGCCTGGGTCGGGGGAAACGAGAAGACCCGCGAGTCGGTCCGGCGCAAGTTCGAGCGCGACAAGAGCGAGCTCAAAGGCCTCGGCGTCGTGCTGGAGCCCCTGAAGCAGAAAGTGATGGCGGACCATGCCGGCCAGGAGGTCGAGGCCTACCTGCTGAGGCCGAAGGATTTCTACCTCCCCTACCTCGAGGTTCGCACCGGCGGCCCGAAGCGGAGGCCTCCTCCGCGCCGCTACTATCTGCCTTCCGTCACGCTCGACGCCGCGGATCTTCCGTTGCTCCGCCGTGCCGCCGAGCGCGTCGCCCGGCTCGCGGACACCCCGCTCGGGAGCGCCGCGCGCTCGGCGCTGCGCAAGTTGTCGTTCGATCTCCCCGGGACGGACCCGGGAGACGCGGAGCGGGCCTTCGCCGCGCCGACGAGCCCCGAGTTCGCTCGGCGGTTCGACACGCTGCGTCGCGCGGTCGAGCACCCTCGCGCCGTGCGCTGCCGCTACTACGCGATCGGCCGCGACCGGGAAGAGGAGCGCGTCATCGAGCCGTGCGGCCTGATGCTCTCGTGGGGCCACTGGTACTGTGTCGGCCGCTCGCGAGAGCGCAAGGCGATGCGGGTGTTCCGCGTGGACCGGATGAAGGACGTGAGGCTGGTCGAAGGCGCCGAGGGCGAGTTCCGGGCGCCGAAGGAGTTTCACATCGCGACCTATCTCAACCGTGCACCCTGGGAGCTGTCGGAGGAGAAGCCGTTCACCGCGCGGGTGCGGTTCGCGTTCCCGCAGTCCCGCTGGGTGATCGGGGAAGGGCTCGGCAAGGTGGTCGCGCCGGTGACGGACGACGCCGGCGCGGAGCTGGAGTTCGACATTCGGTCCCCGGACGCCTTCGTCCGCTGGCTCCTGCCGTTCGGAGGGCAGGCCGAGGTGCTCTCGCCCGCGTCGCTCGGCGAGCGGCTTGCTGCGGCGCGC
>QHVD01000070.1:0-6317 GCA_003222235.1 Gemmatimonadota bacterium
CACCCCGTCGTTGTCCAGCCATCGCCAGCCCCTGACCAGTCGCATTGGCTCGTGGCACACGGTATCCCCTCGTTCGGACCGCGCGTCGCACCTGGGGCATGCGTACATCCCCTGCACGGTCGCGCCGAGGACCGAGTCGGCCACCATGCCCAACACGCCGGCCGCGGTCCCGGTGGCGAACCCCGCGGCCATGCTCACCGTGCCCCGAGGTGCCACGAGCTGCGCCAGCCCGGCGATGAGCGCCGCCCCCACCACGCCGCCCGCCGATCCCAGTACGGTGATACCCCCCGAGGTGCCCCGCGACACCAGCGCCCCGGTCGTGATCAGCCGGGGAGGGACCCGCGAGAAGGACCCGATCTCCGTGGCCCAGGTGTCCGCGGTCGCCGCCGCCAAGGCGCCGGTCGCGACGGCCCATACGCCCGCGAGCGCCGCCACCGCCGCGACGCCGCCGTTGGCGACGACCTGGCGCGCGGTACGTCGCGGGCCCCGACCTTCAGCGAAGTGGCCGAGCAGGCTTCCCGACAGGAACAACACGAGCAGGAGCGCGAGACCGGGCCAGCCCAGGCCCCAGCCGACCGCGGCCCCGACCGCGACCGCCGCGGCGACGCCGCCGCGGGTGAGCCAGGTCACGCTCCGAACAGGTCGCGCAGGATCTTGCGCTTCAGCTCGGGCGGCGCGCCGTGGGCCCGGCAGCGGGCTCGCAGGAAATCCAAAAACAACTTTTCGAAGTCGAAGTGCTCGCCGCAGGGAGGGCAGTCGGCGAGGTGTTGGCGGATCTCTTGTTCTACGTCAGACGTCAATTCGCGGTCGAGATATTCATACAGGTGCTCCGTGCACTCGCGACAATTCATTTTGGCGTCCCTTTGATGTAACCCATCCCCACGGCGTAGTCGTACAGCTTGCCCTGGAGCATACGGCGGGCGCGGAACAGGCGCGATTTCACGGTGCCGACCGGAACTTCCAGGATGCGGGCGATCTCGTCGTACGAGAGACCCTCCACATCGCTCAACACCACCGTCTCCCGAAATTGTTCCGGGAGCTGGTCGATCGCCCGGAGCACTTCGTCGTCTACGATCCGGTCGAAGAACGTTCCCTGGGGATCCTCGTCCTGGACGTCCGCGAACACGGAAAACGGCTCGATCGCGTCCAGGTCCACCGTCTCCGGGTGCCGAATGCGGCGGCGGTATTCATTGATGAACGCGTGACGCAGAATCGTGAGGAGCCACCCCTTGGCGTTGCTCCCCTTTTCGAACTGGTGCCACGCCCGGTAGGCCTTCAGCATGGTTTCCTGGACCAGGTCGTCGGCCTCGGCGGCGTTGCCGGTGAGCCGCAGCGCGACGCGGTACAGGCTGTCGAGGTGAGTCAGCGCCTCGCGCTCGAAGCTCGCGCGCTTCTCGGCCTCGGCCAGCACGGACTCGGCCGGCTGCGGCGTCTCCGCGGGTCGCGGGGGCGGGGGCGGGGGGGGGGGCATATTCCTGCCGTAAGCTGGACTTGGACTCCCTGGTTCCGCAATGGGTGCACCGCGCGGTGCCATTCCCAACGAGTTGGAACGGCACTACGTTAGGCGCGCCGTGGTCCACAGCATCGTGCCCCTGGCCGTCCTGGAGGCGGTTCGCAACCTCGACACCCCCGTCGAGGACGGCCTTTCCGAATTCGCCGCGGAGCTCCTGAGCAAGCGTCTCGGCCTCTCCTCCACCGTGGCTACGCAGCTCGCTCAGTACGAGACGATGGTACGGCGCGACGCCCGCACCGACCCGGCGCACGTGGAGGCGCTGCTCCGGCTGGTCGGCCGTCGTCCCGACGCGGATCTCGTGTTCGCGGACGCGGGCCGGCGCGCCGCGCGGTGGGCCGTTCGGACGCTGTCGGGCCTGTCGCGCCTGGGGGCACGGGCGGCCCCCCGGGTGCTTGGGTACGCGGCGGCGCGCCGGGCGGCGCGCGCCGTGTTCGAGGGCGAGCTGCGGCGGGAAGGCTACGTCCCCGTCGTGCGGATACGGCACACGCTCGCGATCAACGCGACGCCGGATGGGTCGGCGTGCACGCTGTACAGCGCCGGCTTCGCCGAATTGCTGCGACTGCTCTTGGGCTTCGAGGGCGCGATGCTGCACACGTCTTGTCGCGCCACGGGCGGCGACCACTGCGAGTGGCGGGCTGCCCCTCCCGATCCGCGGCATCACTAATGCCGCTGCTCGACGGCTTCGATTTCGCAGCCCTCACCGACGCGCTCGGCGCGCTTGGCGCCGACGCATGGCTCCTGTACAACTTTCGCGGCGTCAACCCCGTCGCCGGCCGCGTGCTGGGCCCGACTGGGATGGGGACCCGGCGGCTGTTCGTGCTCCTGCCGCGCACCGGCGCGCCTGTGGCGGTCGTTCACCGGATCGAGCTGCAGCCGCTGGCTGGTTTCCCGGGCGAGGTGCGACCCTACGCCTCATGGCGCGAGCTCCACACGCAGGTCGAGCCGCTGGTGCGCGGTCGCACCGTCGCGATGGAGGTCTCCGCCCGGGACGCGGTGCCATACCTCGACCGCGTGCCGTACGGCGTCGTGCAGTTGCTCGAATCGTTCGGCGCGCAGGTGGTCTCGTCGGCTCCGCTCGTCACCCGCTTCGCTGCGCGCTGGAGCGCGGCGGAGCTCGAGGGGCACCGGCGCGCGGCGGAGGCGCTCGCCGCGATCGCGCCGGAGGCCCTCGCGTGGGCGGGAAGCGAGACCGCGCGCGGCGCCGAGGTCCGCGAGGCGGCGCTGCAGCTGCGCGTGCTGGAGGCGATCGAGCGCGCGGGGCTGGTCACCGGTGAGCCCCCGATCGCGGCGTTCGGCCCCAACTCCGCGCTGCCGCACTACGAGCCCCACGTCGGCGCCGACCTCCGGCTTCAGGCCGGCCAGGTCCTGTTGCTCGATCTGTGGGCGGGGCCGCCTCCAGTGCGGGCGTCCGTGTTCGCCGATCAGACATGGATGGCGTTCGCTGGGCGCGCCCCCGATGCGGAGGTGCGCCGGGTGTGGGAGGCGGTGCGGGGTGCGCGCGACGCCGCTGTGACGCTGTTGCGCGAGCGCTGGCCGGCGGGCGCCCCCGTGAGTGGCGCAGAAGTGGACGACGCCGCCCGTGGGGTGATCCGCGGGGCGGGCCTTGCCGAGTATTTCGTTCACCGCACCGGCCACTCGATCGACCGTGACCTGCACGGTTCCGGCCCTCACATCGACAATTTCGAGACTGCCGACACCCGGGCGCTGATGCCCGGAGTGGGGTTTTCCGTCGAGCCGGGAGTCTACCTCCCAGGGCGCTTCGGCGTGCGCAGCGAGATCAATGTGTTCTTGAGCGAGGCCGGCCCCGAAGTGACCCCGCAGAGCCCCCAGCAGGACCTGCTGCTGGTCTAAAGCTCCTTCGGCTCCCCCTCCCCTCCGGACTGCTCGGGGGAACTACCCTCCCGGGGCCGGTGTCTCTACTCGGGTCATGAAGCAACGCGTCGCCCGCGCCCTCCTGGTGCTCTCCGCTCTCTCCCGGGCGGCCGCGGCGCAGCGCCAGGTTTCCCAAGTCCGCGACCGCTTCGCCGACCTCCCGGAGGCCCGGCTCGACAGCCTGTACGGACCGCTGCTCTACCTCATGCACCCGGACGAGCGCGGCGTCTATCCCGCCCTGTCGGTGAGCGGGAAGCGCGACTACCTGAGGCGCTTTTGGGCGCGCCGCGATCCCAGCCCGACCACGCCCCAGAACGAAGTCGAAGACGGGTTCTACGCCCGCGTCAGCGAGGCGAACCGCCGGTTCCACGAAGGTGGCGCCGGCGCGATTCCCGGGTGGCGCACCGACCGCGGCAGGATCTTCATCAGCTATGGACCGCCCGACGACGTGCTCAGCCGCCCGCAGCTGGGCCCGACGCTCCCGTACGAGGTCTGGAAATACACCCGGGGCAGGGGGCGCACGGTGCGCAAGTTCTGCTTCGTCGATCTGACGCGCTTCGGCAACTACGTCTTGGTCTACGCTGCCGACGCGGCCGAGGCGAGCCAGCCGAGCTGGCGCCAGCTCCTGGGGCGGGAGGCGTACGAGCAGGTGCTGCGGTTCTAAGAGGCGGCAGAGGTCCTTGCCGCCCCTGCCGCCCTTGCCGCCTCTTACCGCCCCCTACCGCCGACGACCGCCAGCACGAGCGCGGCCCACACGCCGGTGCCGATGGCGACATGCATCGCCTGGAGCGGCCGAGGCAACGCGAGCAGGACCATCGCTGCAGCGACGACGACCTGGAGGGTGACCAGGGCCGCGACGGCCCACGCCCCACCCCTCTTCGACCGCACGGCCCACCAAACGACGTACCCGAACAGGGTGTACGCGAGCAACCGGTGAATCCACTGAAGGAGCCGCAGGGAGTTGCCGTCGGGGAGCAGGTGTCCGTTACATAGGGGGAAGCCGAGGCACGCGGTCGCGGCACCCAGGTTGGCGGTCAGCGCGCCGAGGAGCACGGTGACGAAACCCAAGACGACAGCCACCAACCCCGCGCGCACTGACCCCGCGCGCAAGCGCGGGGATCCCGGGATCAGCCGGGGTCCCCTCGCGGCGACGATCAGCGTCGCGAGCAACAGCATCGCGGTCCCGAGGTGCAGGATCACGGTCCACGCGGGGAGTGCGAGCTTCACGGTGACCGCCCCCAGCGCCACCTGCAACGCGAGCAGCCCCAGCGCCGCGTAAGCTGCCAAGCCTGGGCGGTCGAGGCCGGTTTCCCGCCTCAGCCACCACGCGTACCCAGCGAGCGCGACGACGAGAACCGACAAAAGCGCCGCGACGAGCCGGTGGCTCCATTCGATCAGCATTCCGAGGTTGCCGAGCGACGGGAACAGTCCTCCGTTGCAGAGCGGCCAGTGGTCCCCGCACCCCATTCCCGAGCCCGTGATGCGGACGATGGCGCCGAGGACGATGAGGAGATACGTGCAGACCGCGGTGAGCCAGGCGAGCCGCGTGAAGCGGGGAGACATGTCGCCGGAATCTATACGCGCGGGTAAGCTGCGGCTCGGCCACGGCCCGTGAACGGGCACAGCCGCGAACCTATATATTCGCGCCTCGTGTCAACACCCGCACCGACCGTTCCCGATCGCTGGGGCGAGCGGCTCTCGCGCCGGCTCGGCCTGTGGAGCGCCGTGGCCGTGCTCGTCGGCTCGACGATCGGGAGTGGGATCTTCCGCACGCCGGCCGGCGTCGCGCAGCGGATCGACGATGTGCCGCTGTTCCTCCTCGCCTGGGTCGTGGGCGGCGTCGCGGTGCTCTGCGGTGCGCTCACCTACTCCGAGCTTGCCGCCGCGTTCCCGCGCTCGGGCGGCGTGTACGTCTTCGTGCGCGAGGCGTTCGGACCCCTTCCAGCTTTCCTCTTCGTTTGGGCGGAGCTGTGGGTGATCCGGCCCGGCGCGTTCGGCGCCATCGGCATCACCGCATCGGCCTACACGCTCCGCACGCTCGGCTTCGATCCCGGCGCCGTGGTCGTCGGCGTCGGGCCGGTGGAGATCCGGGCGGAACAGCTTCTCGGGGCGCTGTACATCGTCGTCGTGGCGGTGGTGAATTACTTCGGCGTCCACCGTGGGGCGATTCTCCAGAACCTGAGCACGGCGTTCAAGGTCGGCGCACTGGCGTTGCTCGTGGTGTTGGGGTTCGCGCTGGGGAGCCCCCCGGCGGTCTCCGGCGGAGGCGTGTTCGCCCAGCGGGCCGCCGTCGGCCTCTCTCCTTTCCTGCTCGCGATGGTGGCCATCCTCTGGGCCTACGACGGCTGGGCGGACCTCGCGTTCGTGGGGGGTGAGGTACGCGATCCCCAGCGGACCCTGCCGCGGGCGCTGTTGATCGGCACCGCGACCGTCGTCGTGCTGTACCTCGGCGCCAACCTCGTCTACCTGTATCTGATCCCGATTGAGGCGATGAAGCAGGCGGAGCTGGTGGCGGCGGACGTGGCGCGCCTGATCATCGGGCCCGCGGGCGTGGTGGTCGTATCGGCGGCTATCGCGGTGAGCACGTTTCGGGACGTTGAACGGATCGATGATGACGGCGCCGCGGATCTTCTTCGCGGCGGCAGGCGACGGCCTCTTGCCGAGGCCGATCGCGCGCGTGGACCCGCGCACGTCGGCGCCGACCGGCGCGGTGACACTCATGGCGGCGATGGGCGTGATCTTCATCCTCATCCGGACCTTCACGCAGCTCGCCGACCAGTTCATCATCGGCATCTGGCCGTTCTACGCGCTCGCGGTCGCCGGCGTCTTCGTCCTGCGGCGCAAGCGCCCGGAGCTCGAGCGTCCCTACCGCACCTGGGGATTCCCCGTCGTGCCGCTCGTGTTCCTGTTCGGCGCCGTGCTGCTGCTCGGG
>QHVD01000070.1:6395-12760 GCA_003222235.1 Gemmatimonadota bacterium
CCGGTAGGGGCGGCAAAAGGCGGCACGGGTCCCTGCCGCCCTTACGTTCTCACCTTCCCTACGAGCCAGACCCCTGCGGCCCCGAACAGCAGATTCGGCACCCATGCCGCGAGCGTCGGCGGGAGCACGCCTCCGGCGCCCACTGCCTTCGAAAGCTGGAACATGAGGAGATCCACGAACGTGGTGGCGAGACACACGGCGACGCCCCAGGCGAGGCCGCTCCGCGGCGTGGAGATGGCGAGCGGCGCGCCGAACAGCGCGATGATGATGCAGGCGCAGGGAACCGAGAACTTGAGGGCGCGATCCACGCGCAGCTTCTTCGTGTCGGACCCCGACCGCGCCAGCGCGTCGATGTAGCGCCCCAGCTCGGCATAGCGCATCTCCTCGGGCGCCTTGGGCTCGGCGAGGAGCTCGGCCGGCGTCTCGGTGAGCGCGCGGGTCCGGAACCCGTCGAACGTGAACGCCGCCTCCCAGCCCGGCTCCAGCAGATAGCGGACGCTGCCCTTCGCTTCGTGGTGTCATAGCTCGCCCGCGGCGCCGCGATCACGATGGTGGGATACTCGGGCCCGGTGCCCTCGCGCTCCAGGATCAGGTCGCGCATCTCACGCGTCGCGATCTCGAGCGACCGGATCGCGTACACCCAGCCCCCGTCCGCGCGGTAGACGAAGTTGTAGCGCGACGGCGTCGAACGGACCTGCCGCTCCCCGAGGAGCTCGGCCCGCCGGATCGAGGTGACCGGAGACAGCTCCGTGAGCCCGAGGTCCAGCACCGCCGCGACGAGCGAGGCTCCAACCAGAGGCAGCATCACCCGGTGAAAGGAGATCCCCGACGCCTTGGCCGCGGTCAGCTCCGAGTATCGCCCCAGCACGCCCACCGTGAACACGACGGCGAACAGCACCGCCACCGGGAGCACGAGCGAGATCGCCTCGGGGAGGAAGTACACGTAGGAGAGCGCCACCTTCTCTTTCGCGATCCCGCGCCCCAGATACGTGTCGAGCTTGTCCACCAGGTCGATCACCATCACCAGGAACGGGAAACCAAGCACAGTGAAGAGGAAGACTTTCGTCCACTCCCGCAGGACGTAACGGTCCAGCGTGCTCACGCGCCCCTCCGGTGAGCGCGCCGCTGGAGGGCGCGGAGCCGGTTGAGCCACCCGACCCACTTCGCCACGGCATCGCCCACGTCGCCCCAGTCGGCGCCGTAGGGGGAGCTTCCCGGCTTGCGGACGCGCCACAGTCCCACGAGCCCGACGACCGCGAAGAGCAGGTTCGGAGTCCACATCGCGAAGAACGGAGATACGAGCAGGCGATCCCCCAGCTCCTCGCCGCCGATCAAGCCGATGTAGTACACGGTGAAGACCGCCAGACTCACACCGATCACCAGCCCCACGCCGCCGCGCTGGAACCGCAGCCCCACCGGCGCGCCCACGAGCGCGAAGATGATGCACGCCGCGGCGATCGCGCACTTCTTGTGGATCTCGACCTCGTACCCCGCCGCCCGCTGCCGCGCGGCCCGGGCCCGCTGCTCTTCACCGATTGATGCGCCGGCCGTGACGAGCGCTGATGGCGGCATGGCCGGCACGGGACGGGGGAGCGGCATGACGCGCGGGGCCTGCGCTGCGGGAGCGAGGGGGACCGGCCGGGCAGGGGGGTGAGGGGGGCGGGAGGGGCGGGGGGGAGCGACGCGATGCGGCTTACGGGTCTCTGGGGTCTGGGCCGCGGCCGACCGCGGGGAGAGCAACGCTGCCAGGCGGCGCAGGGCGCGGCAGTAGACGCCCGGCGGCGCCGTGTCCCGCGGCGCGGCGCGCAGCGGCGTCAACACCGGCGCCAGCCCCGCCAGCCGGCGGAGATCGCTCTCCACGGCGAGCCCCGCCTCCAGCTGCGCCCGCTCCTGGTCTCGGCGCGCCGCCTCGACCTGGCCGCGCATCTCGCAGATCGTCATCTCGCGGTCGCTCTTGTACGTGTCTTGCCCGGTCAGCACGAGCGTATCCCGCACGCCCGCCACGCGGATACGGTTGACGCGAAAGAACGTGCGGTTGAATTGGGTGGGGTCGGTGCGGTTGACTCCCCGGATGTCGCCGTCCTCGAGCGTCAGGTACAAGTCGCGACCCCCGGGGGTATACGCCATCCGACCCGAGCGGGCGGTGATGATGCGGCGGCGCTCGGCGTCTTCCAGGTCGTAAATCGTCACGTCCTTGAGCTTGTTCGTGTTCGGGTCGATGTGCGTGGCCCGCAGGAAGAACTGCTCCGGCACGACCTCGTTGATCACCTGCTCCTTGAGCGTGAACGAGGGCTTCTTGCGCTGAATGTCCACTTGCAGGGTGCGCAGGCGGTGATTGGTGCGCGGGAGCACCTGGTCGTTCCAGGCGAACGACAGCGCGCCGACGAGCGTCGCGCCGACGAGCACCGGCGCGACGACCCGCCCGGTGCTGACCCCGCTCGCCGCCAGCGCGGTGATCTCGTTGTCCGCCGCGAGCCGCGTGAACGCGTGCAGCACCGCGACGAGCACCGCCATCGGGAGCGTCACCGCGACGATGAACGGGATCGAGAGGACGAAGACCTCGATGATGACGCCCCAGGGGAGCCCCTTGCCGACCAGGTTCCCGAACTGCTTCGCGATTTGCTGGAGGAGCATCAGACCCGTCAAAGCTGTCAGCGCGAAGCCGAGCGGCGCGAGATGCTGGCGCAGGAGGTACCGGGTCAGAGTGCGCACGGTCGGTCGCGCCATTATATTCGGAACTCCAAGTCTCTACAAGGGATGCGGCGTCCCACCGAAGCCCTCCTCGCCCTCTCGCTCGTCATACCCCAGGCCCACGGACAGGATGCGGGCGCGACCGCCGCTCCAGGTCGCCCGCCGACGCTGGTCGCGACTTTTCATTGGGCGCCGATTGCGCCCCCGCGCAGCGCGGCGCTCCTGCCGGGTGGGCGATTGGGCCCGCATTCGACTCCCGCCGTCGTTGCGGCCGCCTGGGAACGGCGCATGCGCGCCCTGCTGCCGCCCCCTGGGGCGCTGGCGGAACCGCTCGCTGCCGCGCCCGCGCCTCCCCCGTCCCCCGCGCCGCCCCAGCCGCCCGCCGCCGTCCGTCCGATCCGCGTCTTGGGCGCCCCCGCCGAGCTCCGCATGGATCTCACTGTTCGCTTCGAGCTCAAGGCCGACCGGTTCCGCAATCTGACGTGCACGTCGATCGACCGGCAGCAGGCGATCTCGGGATGCCGGGGAGGATTCCCGACGGTCAGTCCCGTGTCGCAGTACGCGGTGCGCACCGGCGGCGTCGTGGGCCAGCGGCTGCACGTGGACGTGGATTTCGACAGCCGCCGGGAGTTCGACGCCAACAACAACCTGAAGATCTGGTATCAGGGACTCGAGGACGACGTCCTGAAGCGCGTCGAGGCCGGGAACGTCACCTTCCGCGCTCCGCCCTCCCGCTTCATCACCGCGGCCATCCCCGCGAACAACTTCGGCGTGCAGGCGGCGGCGCAACTCGGCTCGCTCGAGCTGACCGGGATCTACGCCCAGCAGCGAGGGAACGTCATCAAGGATCGTGTCTACGACGTGGGCGCGACGACGACCCAACCGATTGATCGCGTCGCGCGCGACCTGGACTACGAAGCGGGCCGGTTCTTCTTCGCGGTCGATCCTGCCCTGATCCCGGGCTACCCGGCCGTGGACGTCCTCGCGATCAACTCGCCGAGCCTCCCCGATTCCTTGCGCGTGGGGAGCCTGCACGTCTATCGGGTGCGGGCCCTCTCTCCACTCTCGAACAGCAACCAGAACATCGGCGGCGTGCGGGCGGTGGCCTGCGGCCCGAGCCCGCGCCGGTCCGTGGACTGCGGCGCGCAGCGCGCCGGTCCCTTCCAATGGGAGATCTTGCAGGAGGGGAGGGACTACTACGTGGACCCGAGCGGCAGCTGGTTCGCGCTCGCCACGCGGCTTGACCAGAGCGACTACCTCGCGGTCTCCTACGTCCCGGCGGGCCAGACGGGCTGCGTTTCCCCGTCTGCCGGCGCGGGACGCTGCGTCGGCACGTTCCCTGTCGCGGCGCACCCCGACACGTCCCTGGTCGACACGCTTCGATTGGTCTACGATCCCAAGCCGGGCGTGACGGCGGGCTCGCCCAGCTTCCGCTTCGAGATCCGCAGCGCCTACCGCGTCGGCGGCGGCGAGATCACGCGCGAGACCGTGCAGCTCGTCGTCACGGTGAACCAGCGCGAGCGGACCGTCGCAACCGGAGAGACCTACCTCGCGCGGCTCGGGCTCGCGCTCCAGTCGGACCCGACCAGGTTCGACCAATACAACCGCCTCTTCCCGCGCACCCGCGATCCCGGCCAGGGCGCACCGTTGCGGGACTACTTCGTCCTGTTCCCGCACCTCGAGCCCTTCGCCGACTCGACCAAGCTCGCGCCCACCGAGCGCAACGACTCGCTCTATCGCACCCCCCGCGCCCTCCTGACGAGCCAGGGGCCCCCCTCGGTGTTCGCGCTGCGGCTCCAGGCCGACGTGTCCGCGTCGGCCGACCGGAGTACGCTGTCCCTCAACAGCTTCCAGATCCGTGACGGGAGCGAGAAGATCTCCATCGGCGGCCGCCTGCTCACGCGGGACGTGGACTACACCATCGACTACGCCAGCGGGCAGGTGCAGTTCAAGAACCCCGACTCGCTGTTCCAGGGCGGCGCGGCCCAGGTGCGCGCCCAGTTCGAGGAGCGCGCCGCGTTTGCCGTCGCGCCCACGTCGGTCTATGGCCTCGCGGCACGGTACGACCTCGGCGCGCGCGGCCAGGTGACCCTCACCGGGCTGTTCCAGAACGAGCAGAGCGCGTTCACCCGGCCCCCCCTCGGCCTCGAGCCCTCCTCGAGCTTCATCGGCGGCGTGAGCACGGAGCTGCATTTCCGGCCCGACTTCCTCACGCGGGCGCTGAACAAGCTGCTGGGCATCCACACCGACGTCCCCTCGCTGCTGAGCGTTTCCGCGGAGGCTGCGCTGTCGCGTCCCAGCCCGAACCGGGCCGGCCAGGCCTATGTGGAGGAATTCGAGTCCGAGGCGGGACGCTTCATCTCCCTCGCCGAGAGCGGCTGGCATTGGGGGAGCGTCCCCGCGACCGCGCGCGGCGCCGAGCCGTTCGGGATCCCGGCGGCGGGATTCGATCCGGCCGCCGCCGCCGCCCTGACCTGGCAGAGCCTGCCCCTCGACTCGGCCGGCACCCCAATCCAGTTCCTGGCGCAGCAGATCGACCCCACGATCCGGGTCGTGGGCCAGGCGCAACCGGCCGAGCCGGCGCTCTGGCTGATGCTGCACCCCGACACGGTGCTGGGCCTCGCGGACTCGCGGACGGGCGCGCCCAGTTGGGTCCGCCCGCATCGGGACGGCACGCGCTGGCGCTCTATCACGCAGGCTCTCTCTCCCACCGGCATCGACTTGTCGCGCGTCGAGTACATCGAGGTGTGGGTGTGGGAGGACAACCACCGGACCGCCAAGGCCAACCACGCCGCGCTGCTGATGGACTTCGGCGCGGTGTTCGAGGACGCGCTCGCGTGGGTCCCCCAGTCCTTCACGCACACCGATGCCGGGGACACGACGTACTACGGCCAGCGCTTCGTGGGCAGGGGGAGACTCGACACCGAGCGGGATCCGATCACGCACTCCTGGGACGCGAGGCTCACCGATGAGGGCATTCTTTCCGACCGCGTGACCGACGGCATCGCCGACTCGACGCTGGGCGTCGTGGTGGACACGTTGCCGCTGTGCAGCGCCACGCAGCACGGCCTGCTCGCACAGTACCGCTTCGGGGATCTCCGCTCCCGCTGCGGGCGGCACAACGGCTTCGTGGACACCGAAGACTTGGACGGCGACCTCCAGCTCGACTCGGTGGCGGGAGTCCGCACCGGGGAGAGCTTCGTGCGCTTCGTGTTCCCGATCGGCGACGACCGTTTCTACGTGCGCGACGGCGGCATGGTCCCGGTGCTGGACGCCAACGGGACGCCCGACGGGACTGCGGGCTGGCGGCTGTACCGCATTCCGTTTCGCGCCGACACCATCGAGGAGGGGCTCGTGAACCTGCGCCAGATTCAGAGCCTGCGGCTCACGCTCGTCGCGCCGCCCCCTCCCACCGCCCCCGTGGGGAGTCCCGGCCCGCCCGTCTTCTTCGGCATCGCGCGGTTCCGTCTCGTGGGTGCGGCGTGGCTCAAGCGCGCGGACACGCCGATCCGCGGGATCGGCGGCGACCGCGGGGTGGGAGTGGGCGAGGTGATCGCGTCGGTGGTCAGCACGGAGAATCGCGACCTCGGGTACACGCCGCCGCCCGGCGTGGTCGACGAGGCCGGGCGTCGCGACGCCAGCCTGCAGCTGACCGCCACCCAGATCAACGAGCG
>QHVD01000071.1:0-2940 GCA_003222235.1 Gemmatimonadota bacterium
CCACCATTCGCAGCGCGGACCGGGTGCTGGTCATCGACCACGGCGAAGCGGTGGAGCAGGGCCGGCATGCCGAGCTCGTGGCCCTGGGCGGGCTCTACGCACGCCTGTACCGGCGGCAGATGGAGAACGCCTCCCATGAGCCGCTCGCGGACGAGATCGCGAGCGAGTCCGGGAGATGATCGGGTGAGCAACAAGCTTCGCATCGTCGTCCTGGGCATCATGGGCCGGACGCCTCTCGCCGGTGTGACGTGGCAGGTGTTGCATTACGTGGAGGGGTTCCGGCGGCTGGGACACGACGTCTACTACGTCGAGGACACCGGCGATTGGGGCTACGACCCCGAGCACGATACAACGACCGAGGATGGTAGCTATGCGGTCGACTACATCTCCCGGATCATGCGCTGGTGCGGCCTGCCCGATCGCTGGGCCTACCGCCCCGCGGCACCGGGCAGTGGCACCTTCGGCCTGTCCGAATACCCGGCTCTCACAAGTCTTCGAGCGAGCCGACGCGCTCGTCAACCTCTGCGGCGCGACGGTGCTTCGCGACGAGCACTTGCGCGTCCCCGTTCGCATCTATCTGGAGACGGACCCGGTCCGCCCCCAAATCGAAGTCGCCCAGGGACGACAGTACACCATCGACCTGCTCACCGCCCATACGCACCATTTCACGTTCGGCGAGAACCTCGGCGCGGGAGATTGCCGGGTCCCGGTGGAGCGCTTCGACTACCGCCCGACGCGACAACCGATCGTCCTCGACTGGTGGGCGCCCGCGACCCGCACAGCCGCCAACGGGGGGGGCGGTCGCCCGCTCCTGCCCGACGACCGCTTCACCACGATCTCCAGCTGGAAACAGTCGGGCAAGGACGTCGAGTGGAACGGCGAGACCTATATCTGGAGCAAGCATGTCGAGCTCATGAAGCTCATCGATCTGCCTCGGCGGACCCGCCAACCGCTCGAGTTGGCCCTCTGCAAAGGCGACGCCGAGGCCATCGAGCAGCTGACCTCCTATGGCTGGCGGATCGTCGATGCGCTGGCCATGTCAAAGGATATCTCGCCCTACCGCGAGTACATCCTCGGCTCCGCGGGCGAGTTCACGGTGGCCAAGGACCAGTATATTCGCCCCCGCAGCGGCTGGTTCAGCGACCGCAGCGCGTGCTACCTCGCCGCCGGCAAGCCCGTCATCACTCAAGACACCGGTTTCGGAAACATCTTGCCGACCGGCCGCGGCCTGTTTCCCTTTCGGACCACCGATCAGATTCTGGACGCCCTCGAAGAGATCAAAGCGGATTACGGGGCCCACGCCCGAGCCGCCCAGGAAATCGCGCGGGAATACTTCGGGGCGGACTGCGTGCTGGGCAGCTTGCTGGAGCGGACGGGGCTGTGAAATTGAAGGACCGCCTCGCCGGCGGCCTCATCCCGCTGGCCCGGACGTACGTGCGCTTTGCGCCGCTCGCCGCGGGCAAGCGGGCATTCTGGACGCGGGTCGTGGACCCCCACCTCGCCTGGCACCCGCACCGGTTCGTCGCGCGCACCGTCTTCGGCACTCACATCGCGGGAGACACGAGAGACATCCTCCAGCAGTACATCTATTACTTCGGAGTCTGGGAGCCTCATCTCACCCACTGGATCCGACGGCGGCTCGCGCCGGGTGACGGGTTCATCGATGTCGGAGCCAACATCGGGTATTTCTCCTTGCTCGCCTCGAAGCTCGTCGGTCGGTCCGGGCTCGTCGTCGCGATCGAACCGTCTCCGACGATCTTCGCCGTGCTCCGGAGCAATCTGGCTCGCAACCGCGCCCGCAACGTGCGGGCGGTGCGTATGGCCGCCTCTGCCTCCACCGGAATGCTGAGGCTGTTCCGCGGTCCCGACTCGAACATCGGTCGAACCACCGTTCTGGCGGACGAAGGCTTTGAGCTCGCCTGCGTCGTGAATGCGGCGCCCCTCGCCGCGATCCTCCGCCCCGAGGAGATTCGCGCGGCCCGGGTGATCAAGATCGACGTGGAAGGCGCAGAGTGGTCGGTGGTGGCGGGAATGGCGCCCCTGTTGAATGCCTGCCGGACCGATTTGGAGATCGTCGTCGAGGTGAGCGCTGAACGACTCACCCGGCAGGGCAAACGACCCGAGGACGTCCTGGCGATCTTCCTGGACGCCGGGTTCCACGCGTACACGCTGGAGAATGACTACTCGCCCCTGAGCTATCTGCCGCCATACACCGCGAAGCGGCCGGAGCGACTTCGCGTCCCGATTGAGCGTCAGGTTGATGTGGTGTTCTCGCGTCAGGACTCGGAGCTGCTCTAGCACGATGCTGAAAAAGGTCGTTGAGGGGTTGCGACGGGTGATCGCACGGGCTGAAGCCCGGCCTCGGCTGGGCGCCCTTCCGGGCGTCCAATCAATCCACGTCGGGACTCTTGATGAGGTTCTTCAGAGTGACGTAGCTCACACCGCGTCGCGTGGATGCCGTGCCTCACATGTCCCCGCGCGGCCACGTTGGGGGCACGGGTCCGCAACAGGCGCCGGCCCAGACTGTAACGTCTGGCGCGAGTGCGCGCTCCACGCGCTCGAGCCCACCGCGGCCCCCTCGCAGGCATATGTCTTGCCCGCCAGCCGCAGGTTGCGTGTTCGCACCAACAACCCGCAGGTCTCGAGGTGCCCGTGATGCCAGAAGATCCGGATCGACTCGTGGCTCCCGGATGGGCGCCATGACCGCCACCTTGCGCGACACCGTGAGCCGCGCGGTGTGCGACGCCATCCAACCCGGCGCGGTGGAGTTGTGTGACGCGATCGAGGAGCTCCTTCCGGGCGCAGGGGACGGTCCCGGCAGCGTCGAGCGCATCAAGCCCGATGTCTGCCGCCTGCGCGCGGGATCTGACGGCCGGGAGCGCTCGTTCGTGCTCAAGCGCTTCGACCCCTGGCAGGCGCGGCGCGCCGAGCTCGTTGCCC
>QHVD01000071.1:3090-9239 GCA_003222235.1 Gemmatimonadota bacterium
ACCCCGTGCATCCGGACCGCGGGCAAGTGGAGGCAGTCGTGGACCTCATCGCGGAGCTCCACACCCGGGCCGCGGGCCACGCATTGCTCCCCGAGTGCCGCCGCTACTGCGGCGACCTCGGCGCTCCGTTCTTCGCTGCGGCCGTGCGCGACGCCATCGCCACTCTGGAGGCCCTCGCTCCACCCCGACTCGACCCGACGCCCGAGCAGCGCGCGGTCGTCGACCGCCTGCTCGCGCGACTCTACCGGCTGCGCCACGAGCTCCCTCAGCGCCTGTGGACGCTGGCGGCGCTCGGTGGGCCCGAGACGATGCTGCATGCGGACCTCCGGTGCACCGACGCTTTCGTCGTCGCCACGCCCGACGGCCAGGCGGCGCGGCTCGGCGACTGGGATCGCGCGGCGATGGGGCCGCCGAGCTACGACATCGCGACGTTTCTGTACCGGTTCCCGCGACCGGAGCGTCCGTGGATCCTCGAAGCGTACGCCCGGGCCGTGGGGCGCGCGGGCTGGCGTCTGCCGCCGGCGCGGGATTTGAACGCGATGTTCGAGACCGCGGAGTGCTCGCGCTACGTCAATCGCGTCATCTGGCCCGCCGTGGCAGTGCTCGAGGAGCAGGCCGCGTGGGGGTTCGAGGAGCTGGCGGAGGTCACACGCTGGTTCGACGCTCTGGAGCCCGCGCTACCCAACTGATGTCTTGCAGTTGCCTCGCCGCCGCTCACCGGGGTCTCGCGCCCGCGATTCGGGACGCGTCGCTCCACAATGGAGGAGTATGGAGAGAGCACAGAAGCGAAAGCAGCCGCAGGCCGTCTTCTGGGGCAAACTCGATTGGCACCCGGCCGTCAAAGCCTGGATGGAATTCGGGCTCGGCGTCACCGAGCCGGAGAGTGTCGAAGTGCTGCGCGACGACAAGCGCTCCGGCACCTACCGGCTCGTCGGCGCGGGAAGCGGCGGCGAGTCGATCATCGCGCGGCGGGCGCCGGCGGCGCTCGCAGTGGTCGCGCGCACCTGGCACGAGCACATTGTGCCACGTCTCCCCGGCACCACACCGCGGTACTTCGGGTACCGGCGAGAGGGTGTGCGGTCCGCCTGGCTGTTCTTCGAAGACGGCGGGTAGGCCCGTGCCCTCGCCGCTCAGGCGAGCCGGCCCGCGTCTTCCGGACGGGACAGGTGCACGTGCGCCACCCGCCGTCCGCGCGCGAGCAGCGCTTTGATGTCGCCACGGGCCTGGGCCCGTTTCAGCGCCCCGAATGTGATGCCCATCCCGGGCACGGCGACGTCTTCGGCGTCATCGGCCGTGAGGACGAGGAACAGGCCCGTGTTGGGGCCGCCCTTGTGGAGCTGGCCGGTGGAATGGAGGTAGCGGGGTCCGAAGCCGAGCGTCGTGGCGCAACCGAGGGTGCGGCCCCACGCGGCCCGCACCCCTTGCAGCTGGGCGGCGATGTCGGCGCGCGGCGGCAGGTACGCGAGGAGCGCGAGGTAATCCCCCGGGCGCGCCGCGCGCCGCAGCTCGTCGGGCGTGCGCGTCGCAATGGGCTCCTCGCGACCGGCCTGCCCCTCGGCGAGCTCGGCACGCGCCAGCGCCTTCGCTGCTTCGACGTCGGGTTGGTCGAACGGGTTGACGCCGAGTCCGCGGCACAATCCCCAGGTGCGGTACTGCCACCGCAAGAACTCGACACCGAGGTCGAGCGGGTCGGGCGAGAAGTCGGCGATCAGGTGGACGTCCGCGCCGAGGTAACCCGCCGGCTCGTTCACGACGGGGATGATGCCGCGACCTTCCTTCCCGGAGCTCTCGGCGACGAGCTGCTCGATCCAATCCGCGAGGCTGCCGATCGCAGGCGGCGGGCGCAGCACCAGTTTGTCGGACCCCGCCCGGCCGCCGGCCGCGAGGTCCTCCCCGAACCCCATCTCATTCGCGGCATCCACCGACGCGGTCCGCTCGAGCAAGGCTCGCCCGTCGATGCCCATCAGCGCGGCCGGGAGCATGCCCACGACCGTGAGGGCGGCATAGCGCCCGCCCACGTCTACGGGATGGGGGAACACGCCGCGGAAACCCCGCTCGCGGGCAAGGGCCTCGAGCGGGCTGCCGGGATCGGTGATCGCCGCGAATTGCCGCGTATCCGCGCACGCGGCGAAGTAGTGGTAAAACGCGAGGGTCTCGACCGTGGTGCCCTATTTGCTGCTGATCAGGAATAGCGTGCGGTCGAGGTCCGGTGCGCGCTGTACCGCCAACACCGCCGCCGGGTCGGTGCTGTCGAGCACCGTCAGGAAGTCGTTTCCGAAGCTTGCCGCGAGGACCTGCGGCGCGAGACTCGAGCCCCCCATCCCGCACACGACGATGCGCCCCAGCCCGTCGCGCCGCGCCTCCTCGGCGAACCGCAGGAGACTTCCCCAGTGCGCGAGCGAGTCGCGCGGCGCGTCGATCCAGCCGAGGCGTCCCATCGCCCGCGCAACATAATCAGGCATCCCCACCCTTGTCGCGGGGCGGCGCTACCGACCTAGCGAGTCGTATCCGGCGGGGCCGACGAGGGGAGTAGCTTCGCCACGGCATCGCGGATGCGTGCCAGCACACCCTTGCGGCCCCGAGCGGCGGCGGGCACCCGAATCCCAGGCGACGTTCCCAGCCCCTCCACGACCAGGACGGGCCCGCCCGCGCCCAGCATGATGCGGTCGCCGAGGCGGACCGGGATCGGCTCCGTGATGCGCTTGTCATTCACGAAGGTGCCGTTGCTGCTCTCGACGTCGCACACCACGAGCGCCCCGGTCGGTCCCACCGTCAGCTCGGCGTGTATCCGGGAGACGATCCGATCGGAGGAATCGAGAAGCGGGACCTCGCATTCGCGGCCCCGCCCCAGCCGGATGCGGATGCCGCGCGCCTCGTGGCGTTGTCCGGTCGCAAGGTCGAGCAGCGTTATCGCGTACGCGCGGCCCCCCGGAGGCGTCGGGCGGTCGTAAAGCGCTTCAGGAGTCGTCTGCTCGGCAACAGCAACGACGGCAATGCGCGGTCCGGTCTCGCCGAGCCCAATGACGTCACCCGCCTTGAGCAGGCCTTCGCCGGTCAAGCGCCGGCCGTTCACGAAGGTGCCATTCAGACTGGCGAGGTCTATCAAGAGCCACCCCGCCACGCCGTGACGGATCTCCGCATGCACGCCGGACACCACGCCGGCACGCTCCCCTGAAAGCACCATCGTGCATTCGGGGCTGCGGCCGAGACGCGCGAGATCGTCCCGCACTTCCGCGACGTCCCGCGTCGCGAGCTCGATCAGCTTGAGGTAGGGCACGCGGTGACCCCGAGCGCGGCTGGATACTTACGGCAACGCCGCGCCCCTGCTCCTGCGGTCCGGGAGCACGCGCCGCGGCGCGCCGGAGCGGCGCGCACCGTCGCGGCGCTCGGCCCCATGGCGCCGGTCGCCCCCGGAGCGCCGCTCCATCTCCGCCGGTTCGTCCGTCTGGCGACGATCGACCCAAAAGCGACGATCGATCCCGGCGCGACGGTCATGGAGCCGACGGCGGTCGCCGCGTGCGCGCCGGTCTGGGAGGGGTTCGTAACTGATGGACGCCGCCTCGGAAGCCGAATGGTCGGCCCTAACCTACGCCCACCACAGGACGGCGGCTAGTGCCGCCGCGCCCGGTGCTACCTTTATCGGGCGCATGGACAATCTGGCGCAAACCCTGGTCGGCGCCGCCCTGGGACGCGCGGTGGCGGACCGCAAGGTCCCCGGCGCGGCGCTGCTCGGAGCGCTTGCCGGCAATGCGCCCGACTGGCAAGAGCTGCTCTGTTCCCCCGGCGCGCTGGTGCCGCGCTTCGGGCCCCCGCCCCCGCCCCAACCCCCGCCCCCGACCTCCTACCTCCTCTACCAGGGCGGGATCACCCACTCGCTGCTCGGCGCGGTGGCGGAAATGGCGGCGCTCAGCGCGCTCGCCGGATTGGTGCTGCACTGGCACGCCCGGCGGACGGGAACCCGGCCGGCGCCCTGGCGCTGGATCGCGGCCCTGGTCGCGGCGACCGTGGCGGGTCATCTCTGGCTCGACTGGCAGGGCTCCTACGGCGTGCGTCCGCTCCTCCCCTGGAACACCCGCTGGTACTCCGCCGACTGGATCGCGATCGTGGACCCGTTCTTCTGGATCGTGCCGCTCCCCGCGCTCGCCTGGGGCGCGCGGCGCCACTGGCTCCCGGCGCTCGGGTACATCGTCACGCTGCTCGGCGTCATCGCGCTGGTCGTGTGGGCGGGACACCCGACACCCGCGGCCTGGGTGCTGCTCGGCGTGCTCGGCGGCGTCACGTGCGTGGCGGGTTGGATGCGGCACTGGTTCGGCGTCGCCCGCCGGAGGGAGGCGGCGGCATACGCGCTGCTCGTCCTCGCGGCGTACGTCGGGGCGAACGCCGCCGTGAGCGTGTGGGGGAAAGCCTCGGTGCGCGCCACGGCGATCCGGCGCTTCGGCCCCGAGGCGCAATGGGCGGCCCTCGCCGTGGTCGGCCACCCCTTTCGCCGGGAGCCGATTTACGCCGGGGCAGACACGGTGGCGGGGCGCGGTTGGGCCGTGCCGCGCCATCTCACGCACCCGGCCGTGGTGCGGGCGCTTGCCACGCCGGAGGGGCGCAGCATCGCGCAGCTCGCGCGCTTCCTGGCCGCGGAAGTCGACTCCAGCGGGAGCGGGCAGCGGGTGTACCTGCGGGACGCTCGCGACCACACCGTGGGCCCCCTGGAATGGGCGGCCGTGGAGGTCAGGCTGCGACGACCCAGGTTGTGCCCGCCGATCTGCAGGACACGCTCGCGCGCGTGCTCGGGGCCGCGTTTCGGCTCGACCGGGTCGCGGCGCTGTCGGCGGAGCGCGCCCTCTACCAGGCGTGGGACCGGATTCTCAAGCGGCACGTCGCCCTGATGGTGCACCTCGCCGCCGAGTCGTCGGGGCGGGCGTGGTTCATGCACGAAACCGAGACGCTCGCAGCGCTCGACCACCCGGCGATCCGTCACGTCTACGCCGCGGCCGTGGCCGAGGGGTTGGCGTACCGGACGGCGAACTGGATCGAGGGCGAGAGTCTTGCCGAGGCGCTGCGCCGCGGCCCGCGGCCGATTCCCACCGCGCACGTGCTGGTGCGCGACCTGCTGGGCGCGCTCGAGCACGCGCACGCCCGCGGCGTGATCTTGCGCCGCATCGTGCCGATGTCCCTGATGCTCGGAATCTCGGGGCGCGCGGTGATCACGGACCTGCGGTACGCCAACTGGTGCCTCGCCCACGTCCCGCCGGACGATCAAGGGGCGAGCGGTCCGTTCACCGCTCCCGAAGTGCGCGCGGGCGGCCCGGGCGAGCCCGCGAGCGACGCGTACGCGGTGGCGGCGATCGTCTACTACGCCCTCACCGGCCATGAGCCCGATGCGGACCCCGCGAAGATCGTCCCGCCGCGCCGCCTCCGCCCCGCGGTCCCGAAGGCGCTCGAGCGCGTGCTGCTGCGAGCGCTCCAACTCCAGCCGGCGGACCGCTACTTCACCGCGACCGAGATGCTCGAGGACTTCGTGAGCGACGCCGGTGAGTTCCAGGGGCCGGCGGCGGCCCCCCAGGTCGTCGAGGCGGGCTTCGAGCGCCGGCTGCGGCGGGCGCTGGGCGACGACTACGAGCTACTCGAGGAGATCGGCTGGGGCGGGTTCGGCCGCGTGTATCGGGCCCGAGACTTGGGACTCGAGCGCGAGGTGGCGATGAAAGTGCTGCACCCCTCGCTCACGGCGGACTTCGGGGTGATCGAGCGCTTCCGCCGCGAGGCGCAGCTAGCGGCCAGGCTCCGCCACCCCAACATCGTGAGCATCTACGACATCCGGGAGCGCGCGGGGCTGCAGTGGTACACGATGGAGCTCGTCCCCGGCTCGAACCTCGCGCAGCTCGTCCGCGAGCGGGGGCCGCTCACGATCGAGCAGAGCTCGCGCCTGCTTGACGAAGCGCTCTCGGCGCTCGAGCACGCACACGCGCACGGCCTGGTGCACCGGGACCTGAAGCCCGAGAACACGCTGATCGAGCCCGACGGGCGGCTGCGCATCACCGACTTCGGGCTGGCGCTCGCGCTGCGAGGCGACCGCTTCGGCGGCGCCACCTCACGCAGCGGCACGCCTCAGTTCGCGGCCCCGGAGCAGCTGCTCGGGGAGAAGGTGGATCAGCGGG
>QHVD01000587.1 GCA_003222235.1 Gemmatimonadota bacterium
AGGTCGGGTGCTCGACGTACCCCGGGTGGGCTGAGAGGGAGGGCTTCTAAGACAGCGCTGTGAAGAACACGAGCGTCCGCACCTCGACCGACTCGCGTGGCGGCGGATCGGGCGGACTCGTCGGATCGTCGAATGCGGTGTGGGCGGTGAAACGTGCACGGCCAGGGTCGGAGTCGAAGCACTTGAGGAGCATCGCCTCGTTCGCTCGCATGCGCGAGTAGTAGAACCAGCGGTGGGCCGGGTTGAAGCGGAGGGAATAGACCTCCCCCACCCGATCCCGGTAGCGGAGATCGGACGTGACGAGGTCCTGCGGGCGGATGGTCCGTGCATCGCACACCGCCAGCGGCGACTCTTCCACGCGCCCGCGAATCGGTTTCCAGACGTTGATGACGGCGAACCGGTTCCGGAGCAACCTTTCGGCTTCATGGGCGGGGAACAAGTCGCGCACTCGCTGCGGGCCCGAACGTTCGGTGTAGTCGTTGTGCGGGAAACGGACCGGCGGTTGCGCTCCGTTCTCGCGCCGCTGGGCTTCCGAAGCGGAGCGCACGTTGTGATCGAAGGCGACCACGCGCGTCGCGCCGGTGAGTTTCCTCACGAGCTCCTCGACTTCCCGGTAGTAGAGGTCACGCACCGTGTTCGGGTCGTAGAGGTTCTGTACCGACGTCTCGTGAGACGTCAGCAGGAAGCCTTCCTCGTCGAGAGACGGCGCCGGGACGAGCTCCCTGGCATCGTGGATGGCGACGCTTCGCCGGTCACCCTTCGTGTTCCGCCAGGGCGTGCCTGGAGGCGGCTCGTACAGGTAGAAGTACGGCTTCTCCGCCAGGTCCGCGAGGTAGTTCAGCGTGGACTCGACCATGCGATCGTCTCCTGCTCAGCGATCGTTCCTGCCCCCACCCTTCAGCCCCTCGCTCCCGTAGCGATCCGCGGGCCCCGCTCCACCGGGGCCCAGCCGGCCGCCGGGCCCGAAATGACCTTTGCCGGGGACGTGGTTCACCTCGACGCGGATTCCGTCCGGGTCCTCGAAGAGAACCGAGTAGTACCCCGGGGCGAACTGCGTCCCCTCCTCGGGGGGATGGACGCTTCGCGCGTCGAGCTCCTCGACCAGGAAGTGATAGATTGCGTCGACGTCCTCGCGACTCCGCGCGCGGAAACAGAAATGATGGAGGCCCGCGCGGTTCTGATCGAACGAGCCGCCGCTCGTGCCCTGCGGCGCTCCGCGCACGAGGACGCCGGTGCGGCCGCCGATGCAGTAGACGACGTCCTCGCCTCGGATGAGCGTTTGCATCCCGAGGAAGTGACAGAGTTTCTCCCAGAAGGGGACGGAGCGCGCGGGGTTGTTCACGGTGAGCTGGATGTGCGCGATACCGTTCAGCACGACGCTCATGGGCCCGTTGTGCCAGCACGGGAAGGCGAGTCAACGGTGGGGGGCCGTCCCGAGCTGTCCGGTCCGCTGGTCTTGATCCCATCGCAGCCCATCTCACCCCGCGGCAACCGATCGCAGGTCGCGTCCGGACGGGCTGGAATGGGTACAGATGGGCTGAGTGAGCATGGTAGGCTCCGGACCTGCAGGTCGGTATGTTCGAGGAGGCCCGAGATGCCGCGACCCCAGGCGGGACCGGTCCGCGACCAGCTCACCGTCGTGGCGCGGAGCGCGTACCAAGAAGATTCGACTGAAGTACCGACAAGTTTCGAGCGAAATACGACGCCCCGGAATTCTCACGCACGCCGCTCGCATGCTAGCTCTCGCGTTCACGCGTCTCTTGGAGGAGACAGCATGCGCGCTCGCGGCTCGACGGTCCCGCTGCTCTGCCCGCTCGCGGTCGTGGCCGTCACCGGGGAGGATCGAATCCATGGCCAGGATACGTGATCTCGCGACGGCGTTGATGACCGCAGCAGCCGTGTGGGCGCCGGGGACGGTCCTCGCCGCGACCCCGCCCTATGACGTGGTCTCCGACGTGAGGATCCCGATGTCCGACGGAGTGCTGCTGGACTCCGACGAATACATCCCCACGACGGGGTGCCCGTGCCCGACCATCCTGGTGCAGACGCCGTATCGGAAATCGGGCGCGGGAGTGTCCGAGGGCAACACGATCTTTCCCTCCAACGGCTACGCGATGATCGTCGTGGACGTCCGCGGCACCGGCTCGAGCGAGGGCATGTGGGATTCGTTCGGCGCCCGGGAGCAGCAGGACAGCGTGGCGCTGGTCCAGCGCGCGGCATCGCGGCCGTTTTCCAACGGCGTGGTCGGGCTCTCGGGCGTGAGCTACTCGGCGATCAACCAGTTCCTCACCGTCGAGCAGCCCGGAACCCAGGCCGTGAAGGCGATCTTCCCCATCGTCCCGATGTCGGACGCCTACCGCGACGTCACCTGGGCGGGTGGCAACACGGACTTCGGTTTCATCCCGCTCTGGCTCGGGCTGGTGAATGGACTCGCTCTGATCCCGGCCCAGGATGCGCTGAGCGAGCCGCAGATCGCGCTCAACGCCGAGTCGCAGCACGCGTTGGACGTGGCCGCGTTCGCCGGCCCCGCGCTGCTCGACGCGACGCTGGGCGGCTACGAGATGATGCTGCCGTCGGCCCTGCAAACCTTCCCCGAGCAAGCGTACGACGGGCCCTTCTACCAGCTCCGCTCGCCCATTCGGAACATTTCGCGGGTCGCGG
>QHVD01000072.1:0-4926 GCA_003222235.1 Gemmatimonadota bacterium
CCGGATACCCAGGGCTGTTCACTCACCCGACCCCCGTCCAGTGCGAGACGGGGAGCTGGTACAGCCGATCGCCGACGTCCCAATAGAGATACGATTGTCCTTTCCGCGAGCCGGTCACGAAGGCGATGCGCTCGGAGTGGCCGGACGTGTCGGGTGCGCGCCCCATCACCGCGGCTTGATAGAAGCCCGTGGCGGTGGAGTCCATGCGGAAGTGCAGAGACGGATTCGAGGTTCGCAGGACGTTCTCACCACGCTTGAAGCTGCCCGCGATGGACTGGCGTGTCGGAAGGCGCGAGGTCAGACGGTGGGCGGTCTGCTCGACGCTCGCCTTCTGCTGGTGACAGGAGAGGCAGGCGGGCGTCACCGGCGGCGTTGTCTGGACGCACCGCCTCGGTTCGATGCGGGGTCGCGAATAGCCCAGCGGCGACCGCGCCGGCGGCGAGCAGCGCGACGGCGATTGTCCCCTTGCTGCTACCATGGAGTTGTTGAGGACCCATGGACCCCAGACGCGTCGTGCCCCCTCGGCCGGCGGGATCGCCCATCTTCGCCCCCCCCCGCGTTCCGGGGCGGCTACAATGCCCGCGGCACAAGCGGTCGTCAAGATCGGGCGAACCGGCTCCGTGCCCCGACTCTGGCGGTCCGCTTTTGAAACGGCGGTTATCGGCCCCCCCCCCCGGGCCTCTTGCGGGGTTCCCATCCGATGCGTATTTCCTATCCTCGCTGCGCTTCCGTCGCTCCGCAGGTATTCGACCGTCCACCTGTAGGAGAGCAGCCGTATGGCACTGGGCCGTCACCTCGTTGCCGCGCTCATCCGTAGCCCGTCGTGGGCCGTCTCCCTCGCCGCGCAAGACTCAGTCTTCCCCTGCAACCGACCATCCCCTCCCCGAGATGAGCAAGAATCGGCAGGGAGAACTGGATGCGCTCACGTCCGAAAGATTCACCGCGGCCGTCAAGGCCCGAAACGTAGTGCTCATCACGTATCGCGAGCTGATCACCAGGCAAGGCCTCAAGGCCATGCGTAGACCCGCAGGATGAGGACGCCCTTATGAAAGACATGCTGCAGGGTAAGCGTTTCCTTGGTGAAGTGGGGATGAGTCTCGTGCTGGCGCTCGCCTTGTGCGGGACCACTTTCGGCCAGCAGGCGGGCCAAGAGATACCGGTCTCCGGCAGAGTCACCTCCCAGGCGGGGGGAGCTCCTATTCATGGAGTGACCGTACGTATCCGGGGAACGAGTACCAGCACCGTGACGGATGCGGACGGGAAGTACTCGATCACGGCGCCGTCAGATGGAGTTCTGGTTTTCGGGCTTATCGGTTATCGCGGCGTCGGGCTGAGCATTGGCGGACGGACGACAATCGATGTCGCCATGGAACCCGCCGTCGCCGTGCTGCCGGAGGTCGTGGTTACGGGATACACGACTCAGCGGCGCGCCGACATTACCGGTGCGGTGGGCATCGCCGATGTCGGGAGCGTTGAAAAGCAGACCTCGACCAGCGTGCTCCAGCGCCTGGATGGTCGCGTTCCCGGCGTCACGATAGAGGACGGTGGATCTCCCGGTTCACGCACGACGGTCCGCATCCGGGGCGTCACCTCATTCCAGAACAACGATCCGCTGTTCATCGTGGACGGGACCCCCGTCCAGGACACCTACCTCAACTGGCTGAACCCGAGCGAGATCGGGTCCGTGCAGGTCCTGAAAGATGCCTCGGCTGCATCGATTTACGGCTCTCGAGCGAGCAACGGCGTCGTCATCATCGAAACGAAGCGCGGGAAATCCGGACGGCGCCAGGTCTCGTTGGACGTCAGAACCGGTGTGGCCGCGCCCGTCCGCGGCATGGACGACATCCTCGAGCTGAACTCGCTCAACTATTTCCAGGTGGTGAAGACGGCCTATCGGAATGCCGGGCTTAGAGTCCCGACAAACATCTACGGGAATGACACGCTGGGAAACAACCCCTCGGTGCCTGCCTACATCTGGCCGAATCCCTGCGGGACGGAGAAGCTGCCGGCTCCGTGCACCAATGTGGACCCGAGCGCGTACAAGTATCCCGACAACCTGATCATGCCGGGCAGCGCCGGGACGAACTGGTGGAAGGCGGTGTTCGGGTCCGGACAGTACACCGACGCGAACCTCGCGGTGTCCGGTGGCGGGGAGGATAACGCGTACCATGTGTCGTTCAACTTCCTCGATCAGGAAGGGACCGCGGCGTATACCCGGCTCCAGCGGGGGGGCGTTCGCGTCAACACCACGTTCAACATCGGGCGCGCGAGCGTCGGGGAGTACGTCACGGTGTCGCGCGAGCGACACTACGGTGGGATCACGACCGACAGCCTGGGCGAGAACAACATCATCGGCAAGAACATCATGCAGCAGCCGGTCGTGCCGATCTACGACATCAAGGGGAATTTCGCTTCCGGCAAGGCCGCCGGCCTTTCCAACCTGACCAATCCGCTCAAGATAGCCTTCGCCGGGAAGGACAACATCGTCACCAACGACCGCATCTTCGGGAACACGTTCGCCGGTTTCGACGCCGGCCACGGCATCTCGCTCAAGACGCGGTTCGGGTTCGACCTGGGTCAAGGCTCATATCATGGTTTCTCGCCCATCACGCCCGAGAACTCGGAGGTGACCTCCGTCGACGGCATCAACGAGAACTACAACCTGTTCAAGGACTGGACCTGGAGCAACACGCTGAACTATGCGCAGGCCGTGGGCCAGCACAACATGACCGTGCTGTTGGGGCAGGAAGCGAACAAGAACACCAATCGGTTCGAGGCCGGAAACTGTGCGAACCTCCTCAACGAGAGCGTAGACTCGCGCTTCATCCAGGATGCCCTGTGTGACCCGACCACCAAGAACGTCACCAGTACTGGTGGGCAGAGTGCTCTGTTGTCCTTCTTCGGCAAGGCCGACTACAATTTTGCGGACCGGTACTATCTCAGCTTCACGCTCCGCCGGGACGGCTCTTCCCGATTGGGGGCGACAGATCGGTGGGCAACGTTCCCGGCGGTCGGGGCGGGTTGGAGACTCTCCCGGGAGTCTTTCCTGGCGAACAATTCGCTTTTCTCGAACATGATGCTGCGATTCGGGTGGGGGGTCACCGGCAACCAACTGATCCCTTCAGGACGGATCGTCACTCAGTTGGGCGGCGACCGGGGAGACACGTTCTATGACATCGGGGGGACGAACCCCACGGCGATTCAGGCAGGATTCAAGGTTGCAAGGATCGGGAATACCGACCTGAAGTGGGAAGAGAATCGATCCGTGAACGTCGGATTGGACCTCGAGTTCCTCGAAGGTCGGGGCACCTTCAGCGCCGACCTGTATCGGCGCAACAGCAACAATCTGTTGTTCGACCCGAGGACGCCGGCCACGGCCAGCTCAGCCGATCCCCCGATCATCAATATCGGGAAGATGAGAAACAGCGGCATCGATTTTTCCATCGGCTACCGGAGCTCCGCCACCACGGGAACGCTGTGGAGCGTGACCTTCAACGGCAGCCACTATCGGAACAAGATCGTCCAGATCGACAACCTCGGGACCGCGTCTTTCGTCGGGCCCCAGGTGCTGCGTGAACAGAATCCCGTGATCAACATGGTAGGCGAGCCGATCGGCGCGTTTTACGGCCTGGTGGCAGACGGGTACTATCAGGACTCGCTGGATGCCGCCCCATACTGGAACGACGGCGCGCGCCCCGGCCGGATCAAGTTCAAGGACTTGAACGGCGACGGCCACATCACGGCCGCCGACGCGGCGGTCATCGGGAGCCCGCATCCCACCTTCACCGGCGGATTAGATCTCGCGCTGCGCCACGGCAACTGGGACGTCAGCGCCACGCTGTTCGGGACGTTCGGGAACAAGATCTTCAACGCGCAGAAGTACTGGTACGTGTTCCGGTACTTCGATACCAACGTGCGGAGCGACCTGCTGGCCAATTCGGTGGTGCTGGACGGCCCTTGTGGCGTCACGCCTCCCACTCCGCCCGACACGGTACCGGGCTTTGCCTGCCCGGGGAAGGTGACGAACCCGAACGCCAAGTACCCCAGAATAGACGTGAGCGATGCGTCGTTCAGCCGGCAATTCTCGAGCTATTGGCTAGAGGACGGGTCGTACGTCCGGCTGCGCAACTTGCAGGTCGGCTACAACCTGCCGCCGGCCTGGATCCGGTGGATCCCCGCAGCGCGAGTCTACGTGCAGGTGGAAAACCTGTTCACCATCACCGGGTACTCCGGGCTCGATCCGGCCCTGCCGGCATGGAACCAGATCGGGGCGGCGGGGGACATCCGGGATCAGTTCCGGGGTGTGGACGAGGGCTCGTATCCCAGCAGCCGAACGTTCACCATCGGCATTTCGACCACGTTCTAGCGATTCGTCTTTATTCAAGGGACGGGAAGACGATGAACAAGCGAAATCGGAACCGACTGCTTTACGGGATCGCGGGCGTGACGGTAGCCGCCGGGCTCGCGTACGCTTGCAAGGATTTTCTGGACATCCCCGCCCAGGGCGCCGTTGAGCAGCCGTCGCTGGAGTCAAAGGCCGGCGTCGAAGGCTCCCTCATCGCCGCGTACCGGTCGCTGGACTGCAGCAGCAGCTCCGCCGGTTCGTGGGGGTGCGCCGCCAGCAACTGGGTGTGGGGGAGTGTCACGAGCGGTGACGCCCACAAGGGGTCCAACGCCGGCGACCAGCAACCTATCAATGACATCGAGACCTATTACTGGTCGGTGGGGGAAGCCGAGGGGTACTTGAACCAGAAGTGGAGCCAGGCCTACGAGGGGGTGTTCCGGGCAAACGAAACTCTCCGCCTGCTGGCGAAGGTGCGTGCGGACAAACCGCTCGAGATCTCAGACGCCGACGCGGACGGCATCCGGGGAGAAGCGCTGTTCCTCCGGGCGCACTATCACTTCGAGGCGTATCGGATGTGGGGA
>QHVD01000072.1:4951-10586 GCA_003222235.1 Gemmatimonadota bacterium
CCGCTCGATTCGATCGTGAAGCTCATCATCGCCGACCTCAACTCCGCCATCGGGCTGCTCAAGGCGACGCCGCGGAACAAAGAGGTGGGACGCGCAACCGCGTGGACCGCCAGGGCCTACAAGGGCCGCGTGCAGGTATATGGCGCCGCGACGAACGCCGCCCTGTGGGACTCGGCGTTGGTGACGTTGCGGAACGTGCAGGCGAACGGTCCGTTCAAACTGGAAACAAGCTTCGATCACGTCTGGACCGGCTTTCCGCAGTATCGCAATGGTCCGGAGACGATCCTCGCATTTCAGGCCTCCGTCAGGGACGGAGAGCCGAGCGGCTGGAATTCGAACTGGGGCGAGCGCCTGAATTTCCCACACTCGGGGAGCCACTTCGGCTGCTGCGGGTTCCACCAACCCTCGCAGAACCTGGTCAATTTCTACGCGGTGGACGCGAACGGCTTGCCGTTGGCGCTGGCGGGCCCAGCCTGGAACAACCCCGACACGAATTTCGCCGGCGGCGACATGACGCCGGTTGATCCGCGGCTCGACTGGACCGTCGGCCGCGACAAGGTGCCCTACAAGGACTGGGGACTCCACAATCGAGGATGGATCCGGGACGCCTCCTACAGCGGCCCGTACAGTCCTAAGAAGAACGTCCATGAGCAAGCGGCCAACGCCGAAAACAACGTGGGGTGGCAGGCGACGCAGACGAACGACGTGCCGATTCTCATCTTCCGCTACGCCGACCTGCTGTTGATCCTCGCCGAGGCGGAGATCCACGCAACCACGGGCGTGCTCGACAACGCCAGATCGATCGTCAACCAGATCAGAGCGCGGGCCGGACAGGTGGCTCAGGGGTGCGGGTCCGCGGACACCGTTCTGACGAAAACGTGGCCCGCCTGCGCCACCGATGCGACGTTGAAGCCGATGGCCCTGCCGCTGATCCAGGGAGTGAATTCGATCGACTCCTTGAGTACGCCATGGGCGAAGTACCGCATCGGCCTCTATACCGTCCCGTGGACGGATCCGGCCTTCGCGGAACGGGCGGTGGAGTATGAGCGTCGGCTCGAATTGGCGATGGAAGGCCAGCGGTTCTTCGACCTGCTTCGCTGGGGCGGCGCCGATACGGTCATCGCCAACTACGTTGCCAAGGAAAAGAGCCGGATACCGTATCTTAATTCAGCGGCTTCCTTCACCTTGCCTAAGTACGCGCTCTATCCGATCCCGTCCATTCAGATTCAATTGAGCCGGATCGGCGCGGAAGACCGGCTGAAACAGAATCCGGGGTGGTGAGCCGGACCTAACGGTTTTGGATTGTAAACGCCTGCAGGGAATCGCCGCTGTTCGCGACGAGCACGACGTTCCCTGCAGGCGTTTTGATCAGGGCCAGACCGGTCACGTCCCGGGGCGCCAGAAAGCCGCTCTCCACCGGGGGGACCGGAGTGAAGTGGCCGCGGCCGTCTCCTTTCAGCCACAGGCCGTTGCCGGCGTCGGCCGGGGCCGTGTTCGGCTCCGTATCGTCCAGGTTGCCAGCCACGATCAAGTCGAGGTTCCCATCACCGTCCACGTCGTGGGCGATGATGCCGCGGATTGGTGAGAGCTGCGCCAGATTCGGCAGTGGCACCGACGTGAACGTGCCGTCGCCGTTGTTTTGCAGATAGACGCTGGCAAACGTATCCGTCTGATAATGGAGCGCGCGCCGCAATTGGGAGGCGCCGAACAGCTGCGCGGCGGAAGCCGTGGCAAACGACCCGTAGCTCGGAAATCGTAGCGCAACGGGATAGATCGTCGGTCCCAATTTCGCCCGCCCGAAGAGGGGATACTCCGATCCGCTGATTTCCTGCGTGAGGACGATGTCGGTGGTCCGATCCCCGGTGAAATCGGCCGCATAAACCCCGAACCTGCTCCGCTGCGACGTCGTGTAGGCGAAGTTCAGCCCGAGATTGCCCGCAATCAGATCGGGACGGCCATCGTGATTGAAGTCTCCGGCGGCGAGGCTGAACCACCACCCGCGTGTAGAATCGAGACCCAGGGTGGCGGTGACGTTGCGAAACCGGGTCCCCTCGTTCTGGAAAAACTGAAGCGGCATCCATTCTCCGGCCGTGACGAGATCCAATCGTCCGTCGCCGTCGAAATCAATCCAGACCGCGGCAGTGATCATTCCTCCAGGGTGAATGAGCTCCGGCGCAACCTCCTCCGTGACATCTGTAAACCTGCCTCCGTCGTTTCGTAACAGATAGCTGCGGGTCGGGTACGGATAATTCCTCGGCGTGACGCGCCCGCCCACGAACAGATCCAGTCGGCCATCCCCGTTGAAGTCCCCAGCCGCCACACTGGCCGTGCAGGTCGGCATCGGCGGCAGCGCCCGGGTATCTCGCACGAACCTCCCGCCTCCCTGGTTGACATAGAGGCGGTCTTGCAATAAGGGAGACGCGGGCGCGAGCTGATAGCCGCAGCTCGCCACATACAAGTCCGGCAGACCGTCGCCGTTGGCGTCGAAGAACAGGGCTCCCCAATCCTCGTAGTCCTTGTCGGCGGCCCACGGTTGCCCTTGTACGGATTCGACGAAGCTGCCGTCCTTGCGTTGGATGAACAGCTTGCCCGGGACGCCATTGCCGCCGCCGATGAAGACATCATCCAGGCCGTCGCCGTTCACGTCTGCTACGGCGATCGGAGGGCCCTGCCGGGAAAGCTCGTACGGCAAGAGCGGTTGTACCTCGTAATCGACGAACGTCCCCACCTGCTGCCTGTACTTCAATGCCCGGAGCGGGTCCGTCGGCTGGAACACAAGGTGTCGGGGGTCTGGTGTCGGGTGTCGGGGGAGACAGACTGACACCTGACACCCGGCACCCGACACCTTCGGGGTCGCATCTCGCTGCTTCAACGTGAGAATCCGATCCACGTCGAGATCCGTGAGCAATTGATACCGCCCGTCCGGCCAGATCACCTCCAGGCTGTCCACGCGCCCGGCCTGGCCGAGCCCGAAATGCTCGAGGGTCTCCATCGTGGACATGTAGCCCCGGTACGGGGAATGGTAGAGGTACTGCTTCTGACCCCCGGCGGTGAGGATCAGCTTCGATCCGATCCCCCGTCTGTTGGGAGACTCCCCCTCCAGCTTGATCTGCAGATAGTGATGGGCGTCGTCTCTGGGTTGGACGTTCTCGTAGATGGAGGCAGGCGCGTCGATGTTGTTGACCACGATGTCGAGCCTGCCGTCGTTATTGAGATCGGCATAGGCGGCGCCGTACGAAAAGCCGGGCTGGTCCATTCCCCATGCTTTGGTCTTGTCGGTGAACGTCAGGTCACCGTTGTTCCGGAAGCCATAGTTGGACAGCCGGTAACTGTGCAGATCCTTCAGGAGTCTCAACGCCCTCTGATGGTCTCCAGCTCGGCGTGCCCCGAGAGCCGCCGTCTGGTAGTCGAGATCGTTGGCCGCTTTGGGATAGCCGTTGGTGACCAGGATGTCCTTGTATCCATCATTGTCGAAGTCGGCGAACAGCGGGCTCCAGCTCCAGTCCGTATACGCGACGCCCGCCAGGGGAGCGATGTCACTGAAGATGACATCGCCGTCCTTGGTGACGCCGTTGCTCAGTTGCAGCGAGTTGACGTCGTAGTCGTCGCGAAATCCCCTGCGACGCAGGTCCATGCGACCGCCATGGGTGAGATACCCGCTCATCCGCTTTTGGCGGTCCAGGGCGGCCGGCATCATGTCCACCTGCAAGATGTCGGGCCAGCCGTCGTTGTTGAAATCGGCGATATCGACGCCCATGCCCGCAAAACTCGCATGCTTGAGCCACGCGCCGGCCCTATCGGTAAACGTTCCATCCCCGTTGTTGATGTAGAGGACATCATCGGGGGCGACGTCGTTGGACACGTAGAGGTCGGGCCACCCATCCCCGTTCAGGTCGGCAACCGCCACCCCGAGTCCATACCCGACCTGCCGTAGGATCCCTGCTTCCCGCGATACATCCGTAAAGGTCCCATCGCCGTTGTTTCGATAGAGCGTATTCCAGCCGCCAGGACTGTTGCTGCGTACGCCGAGCGGGTGCGTGTCTGCCGCGCCACGCGCAAAGTCCTCGGGTGAATTATTGAGCAAGAAGAGGTCGAGGTATCCATCCCCGTTGTAATCAAAGAAGACGGCGTGCGTGGTGAAACCGGTGTCGGCGATCCCGTACCGTGAGGCGGCCTCCGTGAACGTGTGATCCCCGTTATTGACGAACAACAGGTTGGCTCGATCCTTCCCCTTGGACCGCTCGGATCCGGAGACGGACACGTAAATATCCAGATACCCATCACTATTGATGTCCACCATGGTGGCGCCGGTGGCCCACCGGTTCGTCTTGACGCCTGCAGACTGTGTGATGTCCTCGAACCGCATATTCCCCTTGTTCAAGTACAGGCGGCTCGAGACCATGTTGCCCGTAAGGAAAATGTCCGGCAATCCGTCGTTATCGATATCGCCGACGGCCACCCCCGCGCCGTTGTACACGTACGGGTCGCTCTGAACATTCGCCGAGTCGTTGGTGGTGATGGTGTTGGCGAAAGCGACTCCCGTTTGAGCCGGGGTCAGCAGTTTGAACAGTGGGCGATCCTTACGACTGCATCCACTTAACCAAAGAAGAGAGATGATGAGGAGTCTGACGATGAGCCGGTTCGCCATGTCCCCAAGCATCGCGTCCGGCATAGGGGACCGCCAGTACTTCCGGTCTCTCGAAATACGGATATCATAGCCGACCAATGCTGCGCTTCACTCGCCGCCTCCCGCTCCTCACGCCGGTCGTCGGGCTCGTCGCGGCCATCGCTCTGGCGGCGGGATGCCGGAGCGCACCCCGCCGGGCCTCCAGTGCCCCCCCGACATCCGTCTCGCGCTACGACCCCGCGCACGACCTCGGGCCCCTGTTCCAGGACGTCCAGCTCTCGGGGATATTCGCCGACTCAAAGACCTTCGTGGACGCCCGGCCGCTCTCGCCTCCGGCCGACATCGCCGTCCGCTATTCCGCCGCGCGCGCCACCTCCGGGTTCAGCCTCCACGCGTTCGTGCAGCGGTACTTCGAGCTGCCGCGGCCGATTGCAGAGGGCTTCCACACCGACACGTCCCAGACCATGGCGGATCACATCCGCGCGCTCTGGCCCGTCCTCACGCGCGCGCCACCCTCGGAACCAGCGGACGCGCGCTCGTCGCTGATCCCCCTCCCGAACGCGTACGTCGTCCCGGGCGGCCGCTTCCGCGAGGTCTACTACTGGGACTCATACTTCACGATGCTCGGCCTCGTCGCGAGCGGCCGGACCGACCTGGTGCGCAGCATGCTCGACAACTTCGCCCACCTGGTCAGGACCGTCGGACACATCCCGAACGGCAACCGGACGTACTATCTCAGCCGGAGCCAGCCGCCGTTCTTCGCCGCCATGGTCGGGCTCTACGCCGCCGCGACCGATACGGCGCAGGCGCTTCGCTACCTCGATGCGCTGGAGGCGGAGCACGCGTTCTGGATGGATGGAGCGGAGCGTCTCGCGCCCGGCGGGGCGTACCGCCGCGTCGTGCGGCCGCCGGACGGATCGGTGCTCAACCGCTACTGGGACGACCGCGCCGAGCCCAGACCGGAGTCGTACCGCCAGGACTACGAGCTGGGTCAGACGCTCCCCGAAG
>QHVD01000073.1 GCA_003222235.1 Gemmatimonadota bacterium
CGGCCGAGCAAGGCCGTAGGGTCGCCGCGCGCCTCGGGCGCGAGTTCTTGAGGTCCGGCGGGTTCGTGACGACCCTGATCGCCTCCGGTCAACAGTGGGACGCGCCCAACGGCTGGCCCCCCCTGGAGTGGCTGGCGATCGAGGGGGTGCGCCGTTACGGCGGCGCGGACCTGGCCGATGCCGCCCGCGAGCACTGGCTCGCCCTGAACCGGCGGACGTATGAGGTGACAGGCAAGATGGTGGAGAAGTACG
>QHVD01000169.1:0-5580 GCA_003222235.1 Gemmatimonadota bacterium
ATCACCACGAGGTCCGCCCGCTTCCCCACGGCGAGCGACCCGATCTCATCCTCGAGCCCGAGCGCCCGCGCCCCGCCCAGGGTCGCGAGCTCGAGCACGGCTCCGGCCGGCAACACGTCCGCGCCGAGCCGGGGCTTCTGGATCAGCGCCGCGAGCCGCATCTCCGCGAAGACGTCGAGCCGGTTGTTGCACGGGGCGCCGTCGGCGCCGAGCGCGACCCGGCAGCCGGCACCAAGCATCTCCGGCACCCGCGCCACCCCGCTGCCGAGCTTCAGATTGGATGACGGACAGTGCACCACATTCGTGCCCTGGCGGGCCAGCGCCGCGATCTCGTGCGGCTCGACCCACACGCAGTGCGCTAGCGCCGCACGCGTTCCAGAGACTCCAACCGAGTCGAGATACGCGATTTCCTCCATCCCCGTGGTCCGGAGCACCATCTCGCGCTCCACGATCGTCTCGGCGGCATGGGTGTGGACCTGCGCGCCGAAGCGTTCGGCGAGGTCGCTCGCGGCGCGCAGGAGCAGTCCCGAGCAGCTGGGCACGAAGCGGGGAGCGAAACACACCCGCAGCCGGCCGCCCGCCGCGCCGTGCCAGCGTTGCGCCAGCCGCTCCGCCTCCGCCAGGGCGTCGTCCGTCGGCTCCACCAGCTCGAGCGGCGCCCCCGCCGGTTGCGCGTCCATCAGGCACTTGCCCGCGGTGGCGCGGATGCCGATCCGCTCGAGCGCTCGAAAAGCGGCGTCCGTGTGCCGCACCGTCTCCATGTCGAGGATGGCGGTCGTCCCGCCCAGCAGCAGCTCCGCGCCGCCCAGCATGGCGGACCAGTACACGCTCTCGTCGGTGTGCGCCGCCTCGAGGGGCCAGATGCGCCGTACGAGCCACTCCTCGAGTCGCAGGTCGTCGGCGAGCCCGCGAAACAGCGTCTGGCAGAGGTGGATATGGGCCTGGATCAGCCCGGGAATGATGAGACACCCCGCGCAATCGCGGACCGCAACCTGTTCCCCAGTGCGATCCGTCCGACCGCCCGACGGCCCGATCGCCTCGATTCTCCCCGCCCGCACGACCACGTCGGCCCGCATCACCCGCCAGCCGCCCTCGTGCAGCAAGACGTCGCCGCCCGCGAGCACCAGGTCCGCAGGGGCAGCCAGCACGGGGGTCAGGTCGTGATCCGCGGCTGCGCGCTGCTGGTATCGTCCGGTAGGTCGAAGTAGGCGCGCAGCTCGTCCATCAGCTCGTCGTCGGGGTAGACGCCCGTGAGAATCCGCTCGGGACCGCCCGGGTCGACGAGCAGGTACCCAAAGGGATAGTCGAGGCCGGACAAGAGAATCGGCCGAAACCGCTTGTTGGGAAGCGTGACGTATACCGTGTCGCTGTTCGTCGCGAGCAGCTTGATGCCGGCGCCCTCGAGGGCGGGTGCGACCTGCTCCGTGGAATACTTGAGGTCGTCGAACGCCGCGGCCTGGTCGTCGGCGCTCAGCGTGTCGGCCGCCTTGAGCCAGAAGAGCAGGACGCTCGGCTCCCCGATAAAGCGCGCTCCGGAGAGGGCGCTCGAGCCCGAGTCCCGGGGCACGAGCTGCGCGAGATCCAGCGCGTCGACTCGAGGCGTCCCATTGCTCGGAGAGCGCGCCCGACAGGCAGTTGCCGCGAGCGCGAACACCAGCAACGTGGCATTCCTCATACTCGGAAATATATTCGACCGATGCCCGACGTCCCTGCCCCGGCGCGTTCCCCTGCCGCTGCGCCTCCCGCTGCAGCGCCGCGCGGCCCGGTTCGCCGCCACCATTGGGTCGTGCGCCTCACCCACTGGGTGACCGTGCTCACACTCGCCGGTATGATCGCGAGCGGCCTCCAGATCTACGAGGCGTACGCCCGCTTCGGAAGCCGCGGAGGCCCGTTCTTCCCGAGCCCCTTCGACGACGCCCACTTCCCCGCCTGGAGCCGCCTCGGCGGCTGGCTGGCCGGCGCGCTCAACTGGCATTTCGCGCTGATGTGGCCCCTCGTGACCGTGGGCCTCCTCTACCTGGGCTATCTCGTGCGGAACGGCGAATGGCGGGCGTTGTTGTTCCGCCCCCGCGACGTGCGCGGGGCGATCGCAATGGCGAAGTATTACCTCCGCCTCCGCAAGGACCATCCGCCGCAGGGCAAACACAACCCGCTCCAGAAGCTCGCGTACACGAGCATTTACTTCCTGGGGGTGCTGGCGGTGCTCACCGGGCTCGCGATCTACAAGCCGCTCCAGTTTGGCTGGCTGACCGCGCTGTTCGGTGGGTTCCAGGCGGCACGTTACTGGCACTTTTGGATCGTGTGGATCTTTGTCGGTTTCACGATCACCCACGTGATCCTCGTGTTCGCCGTGGATCCGGCCTCACTACGGGCGATGATCACCGGCTGGTATCGGGGGAGGTTCCCGAGCCGTGACTGAAACCGCGACGCCACGGCGCCACGACGCCACGAGACAAGGGCTGGACCGGCGGGCGTTTGTGCAGCTCGCCGTGGCGGGTGGCGCCGCGTCCCTCGCTGCGGCGTGCGGGTGGGACGGCGGCAATGCGATTCGACCGGGGCTGCTCGATATCAGCCGCGTCAACGACTGGGTGGGCGAAAAGATCCTCTTCTCCCCCACGCGTCTCGCGCGGACGTACAGTCCCGCCGAGCGGAGCGCGATGCTGCCGAGCTACTTCATCTCCGCCATGATGCCGATGCTGGTGAACCCGAGCGCCTGGCGGCTCCGAGTGGACGGGCTCGTGCGCCAGCCCCTCGAGCTGTCGGTCGACGACCTCATGCGCATGCCGCCCGTGTCGTACACGGTGAAGCACACTTGCGTCGAAGGCTGGTCGGCGATCGCCACGTGGCACGGGGTGCCCGTGTCGGCGATCGTGGAGTACTGCCGGCCGCTCCCCACGGCCAGATACATCAACTTTGTGTCGTTCGACTCGGGCTACTCGAACGGCTGGGACCTGGCCAGCGCCCTGCACCCGCAGACCATCCTTGCCTACGGAATGAACGACCAGCCGTTGACGCCCGCGCACGGCGCTCCGCTGCGTCTCTATTCGCCCACGAAGTTGGGATACAAGCTGACCAAGTACCTCGTGTCGATGACGTTCACGGAGAGGAGACCGGGCGGGTACTGGGAGGATCAGGGATATCCCTGGTTTGGAGGGATCTAAAGGCTAGACGCACAGACGGACCAGACTCCTAACCGATCACCGCAAGCGCATCGTGCATCCCCGCGGCAGTTTGATACCTGTCGGCGGGTTGTTTCGCCATGGCCTTCAATATCACCGCTGCCAGCGACTGCGGCACTTCCGCGTTGATCGTCCTCGGGTCGGGCGGCGGCTCCTCGAGACGTTTCGCCATCAGCGCGTACATCGACTCGGCCTCGAACGGCAGCCGCCCGGTGAGGCACTCGAACAGCACCACGCCCGCCGAGTAGAGGTCGCTCCGCGCGTCGAGCTCCATACCGGAGATCTGTTCCGGCGACATGTAGTCGGGCGTGCCGATCGTCATCCCGTCCTGCGTCAGCCCCTTCCCCTGGGGCGCGGTCGCGAGCCGGGCGATGCCGAAGTCCATCACCTTCAGAAACCCGGTCGGCTCCACGACCATGTTCTGCGGCTTGATGTCGCGATGGATGATGCCCTGCTCGTGCGCCACCTCGAGCGCCCGGCACAGCTGCTTGCCGACGGTGAGCGTCACCGCGACCGGCAGGTGCCCGCGGCTCGCGATCAGGTCCTTGAGTGACGTGCCTTCCACGTACTCCATGGTGAGGTAGTACATGCCGTCCGCCTCGCCCAGGTCGTACGTGCGCACGACGTTTCGGTGCGCAATCTTCCGGGCGAGGCGGATTTCCTGCTTGAAGCGCTCGAGCGCGACCCCGTCGCCGGCGAGCGCCTCGGGCCGGAGCGTCTTGATCGCGACCGGCTCCTGCAGCTCGCGGTCGAAGGCCCGGTACACCACGCCCATCCCACCCGCCCCGAGCACGTCCTTGACCTCGTACCGATTCGCGAACAGCGTGCCGGGCCGGAGCGCATCGCCTGCCCCGGCGAGCGTCGGCCGGCTGGCGACGTCGCGCACCGTCGTCCCCGCGGCCGCGAACTCGACGAGCGCGGCCTTCTCCTTCAGGTCCTCGACCAGGCTCTTGAACGCGCGGGCGAGCACGCCGATCTCGCCCCCGCCTCCCACATCGATGGCGACGCTGTAGTCGCCGTCCTGCACGCGGCGCGTCGCGAGCGCGAGCCGCCGCACGGGACCGGCGATCTGGCGAGCCAGCCCCCAGGCCGACACGAGCGCCAGGGCGAGTCCCAGGACCACGGCAAGGCCCATCGTGCGCCGCAGCGCCCGGAACGCGCCGAGCTCCCGGTCGTGCGAGCGGAACGCCACGAACCCGCCGAACACGTCGCCGCCTGCGGACCGGATTGGAGACGCGAGTCCGATCAGGCGCTCCCCGGCGACGTCCGCCGCCAGCTCCGTCCCGGCGCTGTCGCGCCCCAACGCCCGCACCGCGACCGTGTCCGCCACCACCGCCGCCGCAATCTCCTGCTTCGGCAGCGTGCTGCCCACGACGTACGGCCGGTCGAGCGTGTCGAGCCCGAAAAACACCACATCCGTCGTCGTGGCCTGCTTGATCGACTGCGCCAGCGTGTCGTCGATTGCGTAGGCGGCGACGAGCGCTCCCTGCGTCGCCTCGCGGGGCGAGGCCCGGAGCGGGACCCCGACCGCCATGTAGAGCTTGTGCATGCGCTCGTCGATCCAGGCGCCCTGCGTCTCGTCGCCGGAGAGCGCGTCGGCGATCAGCGCGCCGCGAGACAGATCGATGTCCGATTGCGCGGGATCGTCGGTGCGGGCGATCAGGATGCCCCGGTCGTTCGTCACGAGCACCCACGCGGCTCCGAGGAGGTGCCGGTGTTCCTCGGCCTGATCGAGCACGTCGGCGCGCTTGGAGCGCTTGAGCAGCTGCTCGCGGAGCTGGGGGACCTGGGCGCTTACCTGGCTCATCCCCGCGAACGCGGCCGTCCGCGCGGCCAGATACGCCTCCACGCCGCGCCGCACCCCCGCCAGGGCGCGCCGGATCGATTCGTCGGCGGTGCGGTTCGCCTGCAGCGAAGTCAGCCCGAACGTCACGCCGAGCACTGCCACCACGAGCAACGTCGCGGCGAGGAAGATCCTGGCGGCGAGGCCGAGCCGTACCGGCCTAGTAGCGCTCGACTCCGGCATTGGTCGGGTAGTCCTGGCCGTACTTGTTCTTGTGGGGCTTCCAGCGGAAGCCGCGCGCGTCGAGCTGGATGTCGGGGAGGGTCGTGCCCGCCGTGCCGACCGTCACCGGCTCCGTGACCTCCGGGCTCCGCTCGTGCCAGGCGTGCAGGGTGTACTGGCCCGGCGGCACTCCCTCGATGGCGAAGCTCCCGTCCGTCGCGGGCTGCGTGTAGTACGGGGTCGCGAGGACCTGGGCGAACGCGACCATGCGCGGGTGGACGTTGCAGAAGATGCGGACCAGGCCGGGGCTCGTGAACGCGAAGCCTTTCGCCTCGCCGCGTCCGTACTGGCCGAGGTCGAACGGGTTCGGCTCGCTCGCTGAAAACACGTTGTGGT
>QHVD01000169.1:5633-8967 GCA_003222235.1 Gemmatimonadota bacterium
TGGGACGAAGTCTTTGTCGTCCATGGCGATCTCGACGGTCGTCGGCCGCGCGGCCGGCGCCGCCCCGGCCTCGAGATACAGCACCGCGGCGCCGAGGTCGGAAGCGGGCCGGTTCTTCTTCTCGAGGATCGTGACGCGCCCGGCGACCCGCGCGCCCCGGCCTTGCGCTTCCCCGTTCTGCCACGCCGCCACACAGCTCACACCTACGAGTGCCATTGCACCTGATCGGGCCAACCAGCGCATCGTCCTTCCTCTCACTGTGGGAGACGTCCCTTCAGGTCCCGTGCGGTGAGCGGGCCGCGCTCCGCGATGAGCGCCCGCGCGGCGTCCACCTGCCCCCAGGTGTTCCAGAGGAGCACGCCCCGCACCCGGCTCTCCTTCAGGTAGTAAACCACCCCTTCGCGGTACGGCTCCTTCCAGTCGGCGACCGTTTCCAACCGCGCGTCGGTGTCACCCACGGCCTCGTAGCCGAGCTCGAACAGGTCGGAATAGAAGAAGGGCAGGTGGTCGTAGGAATCGGGCTTCCCCGCCATGTTCTGCCCGGCGAGTCGCCCCATCGTGTTGGCATTGTCCTCGTGCTCGACCCGGATGCGCGAGCCGAGGCTGGGATTGTGGAAGTTGGCCACGTCGCCCGCGGCGTACACGTCGGCGTGGCTCGTGCGGCAGAACCGGTCCACGACGATGCCATCGTCCACGCGCAGCCCTGCCTGCTCCGCCAGCTCGACGGCGGGCAGGATGCCGAGGCCCGCGACCACCACCTGAGCCGCGACCTCTTGGCTTCTCGTCGTCCGCACCACGCAGTTGCCGGCCCGCATGTCCATCGAGGCCATCCCTTCGCCCATCCGCATCTCGACGCCCTTCTGCCGATAGTAGTCGACCAGGAAGCGGGACAGGTCGCCGGGAAAAATGCGCGCCCCGAGGCCGTCCTCGGGTACGAGCATCACGACGTCGCGGCCCTGCATCCGCAGCGCCGCCGCGATCTCGCTCCCGATGAACCCGCCGCCGATCACCGCAAAGCGCAGGTTCTGCTGAGCGAGCGGGCGCAGGCGGCGGTAGTCGTCGAGCGTGCGGAAATAGATGATCTGATCCGACGTGAGAGGCAGGCGCCGGAGCGTGCCCCCCGTGGCGAGGAGCAACTTCCGGAAGCCGTATACCGTGCCGCGGTCGTCCGTCACGGTGTGCGCGGCCACGTCGATTCCCAGGGCCCGGCGCGCGAGGTGCAGCTCGGCTCCCGTGGCCGCCGTCTTGCGCCAGATGCTCTCTTCGGGCTCCCCCTTCCACAGACCTTTCGAGAGCGGTGGGCGGTTGTACGGCGGGTGCGGTTCGGCGCTGATCAGTCCGATCGTGCCGGCCGGATCGCCTTCTCGGATACCCTGCGCCGCCGCGTCCGCCGTCATGCCACCGCCGATGATGAGATACGTGTAGTTGGGCATCGCCCCTCTGAAAGTGAAAACCCCCTATTCGAGCTCGGTCGCCGGTTGCTGGTGCTTCTCGCGCCGGCGGTACTGCTTCTTCGACTTGTGGACCTTGTGGGACGGAGTCTTGAGCCGCTCCTTCACGGGCGCCCGCGGGTTCGGCACCCGCACGGTGAGCTTCTCCTTCTTCTTGCGGCTCATCGAGCGAAGCGCATCACGGCAGCACCGCTTCGGCGAGCTGCCTCGCTTCCGAGGCCGCCGCCGCGCCCGTGCGCAGGCGTCCCACGAGTGTGCCGGCGCTGTCCACGATCGCGAGGTCGGCCTCGGTTCGGGCGGCGCTGTCGGTGCGGACGGACAGCGACCACCCGTGACGGGCGGCGACGGCCATCAGCCGGTCAATGAGGCGATCGGCGGACTCGGGGGCGGGGGCCACGTAGACCGTCACGACCGTGCCCGCGTCGGCACGCGCGCCGGCGCGGGGCGGACCCTTCTTGCAAGCGAGCCCGGACGCCGCGAGGCTCGAGACGAGCAGGCGTACGGCCCTTGCTTCCAGTGCTTTCATACCCAGGATTGTACGGGTGACTCTGGTGCGCCGCCACCCGATGGCGCTCGCGCTGCTCGCGCTCGTGCTGCTCTCCGCCCTGCAGCCGCTCCCGGCCCTGGTGGACGCGGCGACCGGCGCGCCCCCGGCAGACGCGGATCTCGTTCGCCCGACCGCCTACACCGCGCTCGCGCCTTTGTCCAACGTGCTCGACGCCCTGACGTTTCTCAGTCTCGGACGCGCCTGGGCGTTGCTGATCGAATGGGCCCTGGCGCTCGCGGCGTGGGGAGCATTGCGGCGCGGCACCCTGCGCCAGCGGCTCGGCCGCGCGCTGTTCGGGCCTCTGGCGCTGGCGGCGCTCGGCGGCGCCGCCCTCATGCTCCCCCGCCCCGTGCCTCGGCTCGTCACCGCCGACTCGTCGCTTACGGTGATCGACTACCACGCCCATACCGACGCCTCCCACGACGGCCGCCCCGGGTGGACCGCCGAGGATCTCGCGGCGTGGCACGAGGCGCAAGGATTCGCGGCTTCGTACGTCACGGACCACAACGTGGTGTTCCGCCGCCCCATCGAGCATCCAATCCGGCTCCTCCCCGGCGTCGAGTGGAGCGTATACCGGGAGCACATCCTGGCCCTCGGCCCGGTGCGCCCCATCGACCGCGCACGGTACAACCGTGACGCGCGGGCCCTCGGCGCGCTGTTCGCGGAGCTGCACCATCAGGGCGCCCTCGGCGTGGCGTCCTTGCCCGAGTACTGGCTCAACGGCTGGGACGACCTGGAAGGCTTCGTCGCCGACTCGGTCGACGGCTTCGAGATCGTCAACTGCGCCCCCAAGGCGCTCGCATTCTCCACGGCGCGACGCGGCGCGGTGGCCCAGCTTGCCGCGGCCCGCGACCTCCTGGTCGTGGGCGCGAGCGACAACCACGGGTGGGGCAAGGTGACGTGTGCGTGGAACCTCTCGAGTCCGAGCGCGCACGGCTATGCCGCGAACCACGTGCTCGCCCGCTCGATCGCCCTGGCGCAGGGGGACTGGGAGCCGTGGACGGCCGCCTACACCCAGCCGTGGCTCATGCTGCGCAGCCTGTCCTCGAGCGAGCGGTCGAGCTGGGTCACCTGGATCCTCGTGATCCTGATTTATCGCGCCGTCCCGCGCCGCGCGGGCGACCCGGGCGGCATCGGCATCCTCGCGCGGTCGCTGGAGATGTTCAGGGTGCGGGGGCCGAGGGCCTAGGAGGCAGAGTCCTCACCCCCTGACCCCCTCTCCGTTCCGGAGAGGGGGAACTCACACCATCCATTTCGTTCCCCCTCTCCCGAAGGGAGAGGGGGCCAGGGGGTGAGGACCTGGCCGTCTCTCCCAAAGGGAGAGGGCCAGGGGGTG
>QHVD01000591.1:0-1579 GCA_003222235.1 Gemmatimonadota bacterium
CCCTCGACGATCATCCCGATGATCTGCGCCCGCTTCTGCCGGGTGAGCTTGTGCATGACGGGAGCAGTCCCAGCGTCCTTGAGCGGTCAAGTGTAAAGGTTAGGATGCATGATGCGGGACTGACGCGCAGCGTCGGACTACTAGCGTCCTACTACCATCTCCTAGGTTAGTAATGCCCTTGACCCAGGCCCGCCAGGCGATGTACTACTAATCGCAGCGAAAGTAGTAACAGACTAGTAGGAAGCCCTTGCCGGGCATAGGGTGAGACATGAGGAAGCCAACGGTAGCGCCAAAGCTGGATCAGCTCCTCAAATCCCAGAAGTTCGACCTCTTGGAGATCATCAAGAAGGCTCCGGGGGCTCTCTTCGAGGGGCGATATCTCCACTGGGACGAGTTGCAGTACCGCGAGCCCCCCGGTGGGCTCTCTCGCGAAGAGTACTGGTTCCTGACCAAGCTCAAGCGGCAGGCCTCCCGCCAGATGGTGCCCCTCGTCGACAAGAACGGGGAGCCCTTCAATTACATCTCCGTCGATCCCATCCCTCAACGACTGCATGAGATTGACCTGCGGCTCGGCGGCCAAGTGAAGATGCCGGAACAGGTCACCAATCGCGAGACGAGAGATGAGTACTACGTCAACTCGCTCATCCAGGAAGCCATCACGTCGAGTCAGCTGGAAGGAGCCACCACGACAAGGCAGGTCGCGAAAGAGATGCTGCGGACCGGACGGGCGCCGCGGGACCGCAGCGAGCGAATGATCCTGAACAACTACACGACGATGAAGAGGATCGCGGAGCTGACAAACGAGCCGCTGACCAAAGACCTCGTGTTCGAGATTCACGGCCTTATCACCGAAGGGACCCTGGACGACCCAACTGCGGCGGGACGGTTCAGGCGCACCGATGAAGACGTCGCCGTCTACGACACCCTCACCGGGCAGAAGATCCTGCACAAACCGCCCCCCGCCCCGGAGCTCGACCTCCGCATGCAGCGCCTGTGCGCCTTCGCGAACCAGACGGATGGGGCATTCGTACATCCTGTCATTCGGTCGATCATCCTCCATTTCATGCTTGCCTACGACCACCCCTTCGTTGATGGCAACGGCAGGACGGCGCGCGCCCTCTTCTACTGGTCGATGCGACGCCATAGCTATTGGATGGCCGAGTTCATCTCGATCTCGCACATCGTTCTTAAGGCACCAGCCAAGTACGGCTACGCTTTCCTCTTCACAGAAACCGACGAGGGGGACCTGACCTACTTCATCCTGTACCACCTGAAGATCATCACTCGTGCGCTTGAAAGTCTCCACGAGTACATCGCACGGAAGGCGGCCGAGCTGGAGCGGCTTGAACTTGAACTGCGAGGCATCGAGTCGCTGAACCACCGGCAGCGCTCGCTGATCCAGCACGCGGCCCGGCACCCGGGAAAGTCGTACACTGTGGAAGAGCATCGCCGGAGCCACAACGTGTCCTATGAGACGGCACGCTCCGATCTCTTGGACCTCTCGGAGCGGGGCCTTCTCGCGGCCGGTCGCAAGGGGAAGAAGTGGGTCTTTACGCCCGAGCGCCAGCTGACAGGCCGG